>JANYHY010000145.1 GCA_025362165.1 Myxococcales bacterium
CTTCAACATGAAGGAGATTTGGTGCATGAGCAGCCGTATGCACTGCGCGCGCCAAGACGACCCGGTTGCGAGGCGGAGGGGCGCAGGGCCCTGTTTTCGGCCTAGATACCAAGCTAACAAGCTCCAGGTACCCGTAGATAGGAAGCTAAGAAGCTCCGCAACTCGACGGAGGCGGGGTGTCCAACTGTCCGTCTGGACACCCCTAGTGTTAGAAGACTTCGATTTTGCCCATTCCGACGCTGGTGCCCATGGGGTGAAATCGCACGATGAGCTTGTGCCATCGGCCGTTGCCGGTCTTGCTGTCGCTCACGATCATGGCGGTCACGGCGTCCATGAGCTCGCGTCCCGTGTCTGGCGCTTCTAGCTCACCGAGCGCGGAGATCGCCGCGAGCTGCGTGTAGAAGCGCGCCTTCTCGCGCGAAGTGTCGATCACGATCACCATCATCGCGCTCTGGAAAGAGCCTCCGAGCGAGCGCTTGATCGCGATGGCCGCAGCGACGGCGACCGGGAACACGAGCTCGAGCGCCGGCTCCTTCACTGGGATCTTCACCGGCTCTGGCGCTTGAGAAGGCGCCTTCTGAAGGACAGCTGGCGGAGGCATCGACCGCGCATATCGAGGCGCCATCGTGATCGACGGCGGCGGCGTCGGCCTGCGGTGCTGATCGGTCATGGCGCGCTCGAGCGACGAGGCCGACTCGAACAGCGCGTAGTACGCGATCTGTGCTCCCTCCGCGCGCGCGAGCAGCGCATGCGCGCGACCCAAGTGACAGGCGATCCGCGACAGCATCTCCGCGTCCGCCGCGTCGTCCAACACGATCTGCCGCGACATCAGCACCGTGAGGTTCGTGCGCTGTGCCTCCGCGTATGCGCGATCGAGTCGCGACTGCGGGCTCGCCGTGCCATCGGCCTGCGCGGTCCACCACCATCGAAACACTCCGAGGTCCGGCGCGTAGCGACCCACGAGCTCCACGCGGCCCTCCCATAGCGGCGTCCCTGTGTTCGACCACCGCGCTACGTGCGCCTCGGGATCGATCAGCTCGTCGTCGTGAGCCGCGATCCGTGCGGAGTGCGCGTCCTGCAGTCGCGCGAAGTCGTCGCGAATCGAATCATCCAGCCGGCGCACTGCCTCGAGGTCCATCCGCGAAACATACTTCGATTTCCTCTATCATCCCAAACATGGCGAACTCGCAAGAATGGAAAGTGCTGCCGCACGACAAGCTCGAGAAGTTGGACTCCAACGTCTGGCGCGTCCTCGGAGCACTCCCGAGCGGCCCCCTAAAGCGCGTGATGACTGTGGTCAAGAGCGCCAAAGGTACCCTCGTCATTCACAACGGCATCTGCATGGATGAGGCTGAAATGGCCGAGATCGAGGCGTTGGGCGAGCCAGAGGTCCTGGTCGTTCCGAACGGCTACCATCGTCTCGACGCCGCACGATACAAGCAGCGCTATCCGAACATGGTCGTGTATTGCCCGCGCGGAGGTCGCGCGCGTGTGGCGGAGGTCGTCGCCGTGGATGGCACGTACGAGAGCTTCCCGAACGACGACGTCTTGAAGATGGAGACGCTCGAAGGCACCAAAGAGGGCGAAGGCGCCATGACCGTCCAAGGCGAGATTGGCGCCACGTTGGTCTTGAATGACGTGCTGTTCAACATGCCACACGCGCCCGGCTTCGGCGGCTTCGTGCTCAAGACGCTCACCGCGTCGAGCGGCGGACCGAAGATGTCGCGGCTGGCGCGCTTCGCGCTGGTCAAAGACAAAGCCGCCCTGCGCGCTCACCTCGAGCGCCTGGCGGACACGCAAAAATTGGTGCGCATCATCGTGTCACATCACGACGTGATCACCGACAATCCGCGCGACGTCTTGCGTGGCGTCGCCGCGACTATCTGACTATTGCGCAGTTCCAGACAGCAGGAACGCGTGCTCGCCCGGTGAATAGGGACAAATGAACGTCGCGCGCCCGACCGATGATTGAAAGGTAGTGTCGACGCCGTCGCACGATATCTTGTAGTCCTTCACCCAATCGATTGAAGCGGACACCTCGTGAGGCAGCCCTTTGGTCCTGAGAGTCGCGCGATAACGAACTAGCAATTGACCTGGCGCTGGGTGCTCGATCGCCAACAGATCTCCTGCGACGGCGCGCGGATAAGCTCGAGAGACCACGCGCACCGTGTCGGGTCGATACTTCGATTGATCGTCACGAATGCCCCAAGATCCAGGCTCCCAAGCCCACACGGTGCTTGACGCTAATGCCTTGTCTTGCAAATCGAGCTCCGCGCTCAACCACTTTGGGCCTCGCGCGTTGGACTGGTCACAATCGAACTCCGTGACGAACATGGGTGTCTCCCAGGCCGCTGTCTCGCGTGAGGCCGCGGCCATGCTCGGCGCGAGCACCGCGGGATCCTCGGATTGCCAGCCGTGCTGATCGGGGATTGAGAATTGACCTGTATAGATATGAACCGCATAGACGCCTGGACCATGACTCCACGGGTCTGCGGGCAGCGCCGCTTGGTCGCTCTGATTGCGAGTCGCGGTCGGCTCGAAGAGGATCGGCGCGTCGCGATCGATCGCGTGCACGCGATCTGCGAAGCGCTCGTGAAAGTCGCGGAGCTCGGTCGGATTGAGCAATATCGGTTCGTTGAAGTCCTCGAAGCCCAGCACCTCCGGACGCAAGGACCACTTGCGCGCCATCTGCTCGACCGCTGAAATAAAGGCCTCTTGCAGGGGTCTTCCGTCGGACGCGGGCACATTGTCGAAGAAGCTGAACCCCGCGTTCAAACACACGGCGGTCGTTCTCCGACTGTCATCGCTCGGGCCTTGAAGCAGCTTGTCCGGCGGCGGCACGATCGCCCAGAGCGGCGCGCCGTCTTCACCTATTTCCTTCGAGTAGCCGTCTTGGTGCATGTCCAAGATCACATAGAAGTGGTGCGCTCTGGCCATCGCCAATATCGCCTCCACTTTGTCGAAGAATGCAGGCGCGTATTGCAATGAATGAGGCTCTAGTGCGCTCCAATTGATCGTCAATCGCATCGCATTGAAGCCGAGCTCTTCGAACTTCTTGGCGCCGTCCTCGTCGAAGGAAGGGAACGTGTAATTGGGTATTCGCCCGTCGTCGAACGTGACGTCGAAGATGCCATTGACCTTGGTGTTGTAACCACGAAACAACAGCTGGCGGCCCTGCCCATCACGGAACGTGGCGCCCTCCACATGCACGGCAGCGGGGTCCGTGCGGCCGGGCGCGGACGGAGCGGTCGTCGCTTTGGAGCCACAAGCGGCGAAACCCGCACCAAACGAGAGCAAGAGGGCGAGGCGCTTCACCGCCTGATCTTGCCCTATTTCTCGCTCTATTTCTTGCCCTACTTCTCGCCCTACTTCTCGCCCTACTTCACAGAAACGATCGCGAGCGAGCGCGCTCTGCCAGCGAGGGTCACTTCGCGGTCGTCTCCCTCTCGCGCACCCAAGAGCGCGCGACCCAGCGGCGACTTGGGAGTGACCACGTTCACGCCGTCCAGCACGAGCCCGCCACCACACGATGCTACGAAGAACGATCGCGACTCGCCGTCTTGCTCCACGACGACGAGTGCGCCGAGCGCGACGGGGGCGTCCTTGAAATCGCGGAGGACAGTGGCCTCCACGTCCCGAATACCATCTTGTAGCTCTCTCACTCTGAGCGCTTGGCCGCGCGCCAAGTAAGACGCCTCTAGGGCGCGCGTGTCCTTGTCGTTCTCGGGCTTGGCCTCTTCGTGTGTCGCGCCTTCGCGAGCGGCGGCCTGCGCCTTCTCCAGCACCGCCAGATCAGCGCGCAGCGTGACGAGCAATTGCTCCTTCAAAGACGCTTTCTCGATAGCCATTCAGCGACCCCTGGTGGATTCGAACCACCGACCTTGTCCTTAGAAGGGACCTGCTCTATCCAGCTGAGCTAAGGGGTCTGCGAGTGATCTTTATCACGGACGACACAGCGTCGCCGGGCCTGAAATCAGGGACACTTCTTCGTGGTGGTCTTGACGTGAAAATCCCCGTCCGCGGTCACGTTGAGATCTTGCTCTTGGTCCGCGCCGTGATCACCACACGTGACCTGCACGACGTCGATTGACGGTTTGGCGAGCAGACGATCCCAGTCCGCCGGGTGATCGAAGGTGACAGGCTCGCTCGGTTTGTCTTTGGGCGCGAATGCGTGGAGCTTGAGATTCGATTTGGAGATACCGACGACCACGCTCGGCGTGTGACCGCACGCGCTTGCGCCGATCTGCAGCACCATCTCGGTGGCGCGGCCGTCGTGATCGTAGTCCGCGAACTTCATCACGGTGTCCACTGGGCGCATCGCCAGATCCGCGATGTTGGGCTTCTTGCCGTCGTCGGCCTTCGTCGGCTTCCACCGACGCAAGTGAGAGTCCTGATCGTCGAACAGAGAGTCGAGGCGGAGATGCTCGTCCGCGGCACCAGGGCGCGAGCGCACGAGATCGAGATCGCCTTTCTCTCCGAACGCGAAGCCAGCACACGGACAGGTAGACCATGCGTCGTCCACACACGTGGGGACCGGGGATTTAGCCCACTCCAGACGCCACTTCTCCGTCACGCCGTCGACGATGACCGTCTTCTCCTCGCGAATGACGGGGCCTCCTTCGCCGAGGAGCGCGTTCAATGGATCCTCTTTGACTGGCGGGCTGGCGTCCACGACTGACGGAGAGGTGCTTGGCGCCACGGGGTCTGGCTTCGGCGCGTCATTCGGTTTGTCGCACGCGCAGAGAGCCGCGATGAGGAGGAATCGTTTCACGAAACATCCATAGCTTAGACTCCGCTGTCATCCTGAGGTCGCGCAGCGGACGAAGGACCCCATGCCCTTCGATTTGACTTAGGGTGCACGTAGGGTGGTCCTTCGGCCGCGGCTGCCTCAGGATGACAACAAGGTGGTGGTCACAGACCGTATTTGGTCTTGAGATAACCCTCGAGTCCGGTCTGGTCGTTGCTGCTCAGCGCGCCCTTCACTGCGAGCATCTCTGCGATGTCGCCGTTGAGTCGCCCGAACATGCCCTGACCGCCGAACAGATCGGCTCCGATTCGCACTTGGGTGTTCTTGGCATCGACGCTGATGCCGCCCGAGTTCGAGGTCTGCACCGAGGCGCCGTCCACGCGCATGTCGAGTTTGACTCCGATGCGCTGGAAGGCGAACTGGTGCGGCTTCAGATCGTTGTACAGCGTCGCGGTCGTGACGAAATTGGTGTTCGAGTTCTCCGTTGAGAAGTACATGCCCGGCTGCGCGCCGAAGTTGTTGCCGAAGATGTTTCCGGTCATGTCGACGCCGGTGAATGTGTTGTTCCCGTTCGCGAACCACTTCGAATAGAACGTGCCGACACCGCGGCCCGCGCCGTCTTGGGGGTTGTTGTTGAAGCGCGCGACGACCGCGAGATAGAAATCGCCGGTGCCCCACTGCAAGCTCCCATCCGAGTTGTCGAAGATGGTGAGGATGTTGCCGCCACCCTGATTTCCGCCTGCTTCGAAGTGTACGGCGGGGAGGCTGTTGATCACCGACATGACGGACGTTGGGTTCTGGCCGAACGTCTGCTGTTGATTGGAGCCCGCCGCGTCGTTCTTGTGCACAGTTTGATCACCCCAGAGCGTGACGCGCGTCTGGTTGTTGACGTTCTTGGTGGTGACGCTCTTGGCTCCGTCGAGCCAGAGGACGAGACCGTTGACGTTGCCAGGGTTGAAGCTCGCCGCATCTGGGCCGCCGCCGTCCATGCCGATGCTGCCATCGGGGTTACCGCCGTCCAGGTCAACGCTGCCGTCGGGCTTGCCGGTGTCTGGGCCGCCGCCGCCGTCGTTGTTGACGTTGCCGTCATTGCCGCCGCCGCTGTCGATCGCGATCGTCGTCGCCTCGTCGCCACCGCAGGCCAACAGCGTGCAAGCCAGAACACTACCGATGCTCAACCACGTCTTGTTCATTGAAAAGCCTCCTCGAGAAGCAAGTACCCATTCACCGACGTCGCCCCCCGCACTAGATAGAGCAAGAGTAGCTGATCGCGCGCATGAAACAGCCATTTCGTACACAGCGTGTGGTGTAACGTACGCACGCAATGGCCTCTTCGCGCTCGACCGTGGACCTGACTTTGTTCACCAAGGCGATCGATCGTGCGGCGCGCGAGCCGACAATCGCAGGCCGGGCTGGGCTCGTCGATCTCCTCTGCCGAGGCTCGAACTTGCCGGGTCCGCGCATCAACGAGGCGCTCGCGGAGTCGTTTGCTTCGGAGTGTGCGTCGCGTGGCAAACCGGCGGATGCGCTCGTGCGTTGGCTCATCACGCTCGATCCCGATCGTGCGCCGGGAGGCGGGAGCGGTCCGTACGGTGCGGGCGCGGAGCTCGAGTTCCTGCCGGTCTGCGGAGTGTATGCGGCGGGCGCGCGAGGTGCCTCCGACCCGACAGCGCGCGACCAGATGCTCGCGCTCCTTCACGACGCCGCAGAAGATCTGCGCTTTCGCGTTCGCGATGCTGTGCCGCTCGCGCTCGAGCGTGTGGGCGCGCGTGCGGGTGATGACGTCGCGCTGGCGGTCGCTGCGTGGACGGATGGCTACTTCCACGCGGCGGCGGTGCTGCGCGCGATCGTTCGTCCTGATTGGCTCCCGCAAATCGCGAACGCGAAGAACGCGATCGATCTCTACGAGCGCGCGTTTCAGCTGGCGGTGGATGCTCCTCGCGCCGCGGCTCGATATCCAGGATTCAAGTCGCTCCTCGAGTCGTTGCAGGCGACGATCTCAACGCTCGCGCTGCGCTTCGGCGCGCCGATGTTCGACGCGCTCGAGGGGCTCTCCCGCTGCAAGGATCCTGTGCTGCGCGATCTGGTCACGAACGGGCTCGATGGTACCAAGCTCATCTCACGACACCGCGAGGACGTCGAGCGCGTGCGCAAGACCTTCAAACAGACGGCCAAACCCGTGCGCGATCCACGTTCACTCCCCGGACCCACAAGACGTCGTGGCGGCGGCCACCGTCGCTGACCGCTCAGCGCTCGATCTTGAAGCCCTCTGCTTCCCACGCGAGCAGACCGCCCTCGAGGAATGCGACGGGGACCTCGAGCGCGTTAAGTCGCTCGGCGAGCTCTTTTGTTTTGTCGCCGCTGCGGCAATAGAGGACTGGCGTGCCGGCGATCATGTGCAGCTCCGCGAGCCGCGTCTCGATCTCCTCTAGTGGCATGTGCTTGGCGCCAGGCAGGCGCGCGCGGTTGTATGCGGCGAGATCGCGCGTGTCGATCGGGACGACCGGCTGGCCTTGCTTGATGAGCTCAGCGAGCTCTTTCGCCTTCAACGCGCCCTCGGAGCGCGGCAGGAACGGCTCGACCATCTCGCGTAGCTTCTTCTTGCCGACCGCGCCGACGACGCCGTCCACGATTCGCTGCTGCGCGAACAACATGAACGTCGGCACTGACTGCACGCGCATTTCGCGGGCGAGTGCGGGCGACTTGTCGATGTCGATCTTGACGACCTTGACCTTGCCTTCCATCTCCTCGGCGAACGAGGCGACGTCGGGGGCGATCTGCTTGCACGGCTGGCACCAGTCTGCGGTGAACTCGATGAGCACAGGCAGCTCGCTCATCAACACCTGCTCTTGGAAGTCTCGCTCGCTGATCGTGGGCGGTCCTTTGGAAGCTGCGCCCTTCGCCGTAGCGCCGCCGCCGATCGTGAATCCACCTTTCATGCTCATGGCGCAGTCCTATAGCGCAAACCCGCGTGTCGCGCTCACTGCAGCGGCGGGAGCAGCTCGGGGTGCGGCGCGGCGGGGAGCGGTCCGAGCGGCGCGGGCTCGTCCGTGTTGTCTTGCAAGAGTGGAGCGCTCTTGCCGTTTGCCTGCGACACGGGCGCTTTGTCCGGCGCGACATAGACGACGACGATCTCACCGTCGCCGAGCGCTTCCGAGCGAGCGCGCCTGTTGATGCGCTCCATGGTGCTCGCGGACACGCCGTAGCGCTTGCCGATCACGTCGAGCGTCTCACCCTTCTTCGCGGTGACGAGCACGCGCTTGCGAGCCGCTCCATCATGCCTGCTGCCCTCGAAGAACGTGAAGAAGTCGTCCGTTCCCGCGACGAGCACGCGCACGTCCGTCTCGGCGACCGTCACGGCCTTCGAGAGATCCGCGTCCTTCGGGACGAACGCTTGAATCGTCATGCCCTCTGTGAGTCGAGCGCTCGGATCGAGATCGTTCCAGCGCAACAGATCCTCCACCGGCACCTTGAGCGCGTCTGCGATCGTGGGGAGCGTGTCGCCCACGAGGACCTTGTAAAATACACGCTTGCGATCTGGGTAGACGAAGATGTCGCTCGGCACGACCACGACGGGTTTCTGCTTGCCGTCATCGATCGAATTGGCAAGAGGAGTGATCGTCGGAGCGTGCGGGACGAGCAGCAGCGCGCCTCCGCGGACGACCTCACCGGGCGCGATCGCGTTGAGGCTCATGAGCTTGTCGACGGTCGTGCCGTGAGACTGCGCGATCGAATCGAGCGTCTCTCCGAAGCGCACCACATAACGCTCGAGGCCCGCGTCGTCCGACTTGAGCTTCGAGCCGTTGGCGGCGATCGCGGCTGATTTCCCGAGCGGAACGCGGATCGCGACCGCGGTCTCCGTCGGAGTGGCTCCTGCGACGTCGCTGTCTTTCGGCGGCGTGCGACCTGCGCGCAGCTCCGGGTTGAGCTGCTCGAGCTCCTTCTGCGTGCACCCAGCGAGCGTCGCGATCTGCGAGAGCGGCACGTTGAACGGCACGGTCGCGCGCTCGAACGTGATCGGTGCGTCCACCGCTTGAGGATCGAACCCGAACGTCTTCGGGTTGTGCGCGACGATCGCTGCCGCCAAGATCTTCGGCACGTAGAGCGTCGTCTCCCACGGCAGCGAGCCCTCGAGCGTGGAGAGCGTCCAGAAGTCGTTGCTGTTGTACTTGCGAACGGCGTTGAGCACTCCGCCATAGCCCATGTTGTAAGCGGCCATCGCGAGATCCCAACTCTGGAAGCGACGGTACAAATCACCCAAGAAATCAGCCGCTGCGCTCGTCGCGAGCTCGAAGTTCATTCGCTCGTCCACCCAGCGATCCTGGGGCAGACCATAGGACTTGCCAGTGTCGGGCATGAACTGCCACATCCCGACCGCGCCGGCCGGTGAGCGGATGGCAGGATCGAAGCCGCTCTCGATCATCGCGAGCCAAATGAGATCTTTTGGCATCCCCTTCTTCGCGAGGATGGGCTCGATGATCGCGCGGTACCGCTCGCTGCGCCGCATCCAAAACGCGATCGCCGCCCGCGCGCGTGGGTCCGTCTTGTACAGCTCGAGATAGCGAACGACGCGCGGCTCGAAGCGCACGGGCAAATCGGGGAGCGTGAGCTGCGAGAGCCACGAGACGTCCTTGCCTCCCTCTCCGCTCGGGAGCGGCGGCGCGGTGATCGCGGGAGGAGCGCCCGTCGCGTGAACGATGGGTCGATCGCTCGGAGGAAAGAGCGGCGCGGGCAGCTCGTTCGGCCACACGCCGCCGAGGTCTGGACCTGCCGGCGGAAACGCGTCGCGCTCCGCTTCGTGCAACGCGCGCAGCTCCGGACTCTCCGCGCCGAGCGCGACGTCTTGTTGCGTTGGCGCTCCCGCGACTTGGCGGCGAACATTCTCGTCCGCTTGCCCCGCGTGCACTGCAGGCTTCGCGGGCCCTGGTTTCTGCGGCTTCGCGGCGACCGACGGCTTCTTCGGAGTTGGAGTTGGAGGCGGCGGTGCTGGGCTCTGCGTCGCGGAAGGAGTTGGAGTCGCGATCGGCTTGGGGGGTGGAGGCATCGCGG
>JANYHY010000149.1 GCA_025362165.1 Myxococcales bacterium
GTCGGATCCGTGAGGTACTTGTCGAACGTGTTGTACCAGTTCTTCACGAGGCTCGAGCGCTCGGGCACGATGTCCACGACGCGGTAGCTGTTGCCCGCAGGCTCGAGCACGTAGTCGATGAAGACCATCGGGTCTCGCGGGTTGACTTTGCTCGTGGCCTCCGTGTGGACCTGTACAAAGCTCCCGACGTTCGCCGTACCCGGCGGGTTCGGCACATACGTGACCGTGTAGTTGAGCGTGCGGTTCAGGTTCTTCTGGTACTGCTTCTGCACGAGCGTCTTGATGAGCGCCGAGATCTCCGTTTGCTGAGTTGGGGAGAGCTGATTCCAGTGATTGGCGCAGTTGGGGATGGATGCTTGGCAGGGCGCGCCGAAGGTGCCCTTCACCAGCGAGTCGTAGTCGATCATCGAGTCGAGCGCGGCGGAGATCTGCGCGTCCTTCGAGGCAGAGTTCGGCTGCTGCAACAAGCCGGTGAGCTTGTTGTGCTGGGTTTGGACGTAGACGTCCGGCGTTTGCGCCCCCGCGACCGCCGAAGAAGCGGCGAACGCGATAGAGAACATGACGCCAGCCAACGACAGTGAACGGAACTTCATGGTCTTGCCTTGTTCGACGGGGATTTGCCGCACTTGATTCACGGCTCTCTACCAGATGCTGCAAGGCGAAGGCCAGTTTCGCTCTGTAAGGCGGAACTTACGCACGAGCTGGCTTTGGCGGCGGAAGACTCGCTTTTAGGCCTACGACGTCGCGGCTGAGCACGACACGAAACATCGCGCCCCCTTGTGGCTGGCTGACGACATCGATCGACGCTCCGAAGCGCGAGTGGTCGTCCAGGATACGCTTGACGACGGCCAGCCCGATGCCGGTCCCATGAGAGCGCGTCGTGTAGAACGCGTCGAAGATGCGCGCTTTCGCGTCGCCAGAGACGCCTGGGCCTTGGTCTTCCACCGAGAGCGTAGTCGTGTCCTGATCGACCTCCACGCGCACGGTGACTGTCGTGTCTGCGTTCGATGATTGGATCGCATTGCGCACCAGATTCCAGACGACTTGGCGAATCTGCGCGCCGTCGCAGCGTGCTCGCACGCCGCCCTCGGGTCCGATGTAGATCACTTTGATCGTGCCCTTCGCTCCGGCAGGGCGGTTCGCGAGCTCCACCACGTCGCGCGCGACCTCGGCGACATCAACGGACTCTGCCCTGGCCTTGCGCGGCTTGGAGAGATCGACCATGTCGCCGACGAGATCGTTCAAGCGCGTCGCCTCGCGGAGGATGATGTCGCAGAGCTGCTTGTCCTCGCTCTCGAGCGCAGCGGACTCACGCAGCAGCTCGACCGAGCCCTTGATGGAGCCAAGTGGATTTCGGATCTCGTGCGCGAGCCATGCCGCGATCCGTCCGAGCTCGGCGAGCCGCTCGGCCTCGGTGTAGCGCTGCGTCGCGAGCTCGAGCGCACCGCCCGTCGTGCGCAGGCGCTCGGCCAAGTAGCTTGCGAGCGCGGTGACGACGACGATGCCGAGCACGTTGATGAGCACTGGATACGTGAGCTGAGCCGGCGTGAGCGCGAAGCTCGACCAGAGCTGATCGGATGGTGGATGCAAGACGCCGCGCGCGAACGCCGCGCACATCGCGCCGTACAGGACGCCGCCGATCACCGCTGAGAGGACCGCGCCGCGCAGGCCGACGAGGATCGCCCCCACGAGCACCGTGAGGCCGTAGAACGAGGTCGCGCCGCTCGACGCGCCACCCGACACGTAGACGATGGCGGTCCACAAGACTTGATCGAGCACGAGCTGCACGTACGTGAGCTCGCGGAGCCTACGCCCCGATCGCAGCACCGCTCCTTGCACCGCCGCGAGCGCGTACGCGACGCCGATCGTGATGTACACGATGCGCAGCGTCTCGGGATACTCGGCGAGCTTGCCGCGCAGATAGAAGAAGAAGGTAGCGCCCAACAGCAGCGTGAGCACTGTGAGCCGAAGGCCAGTCACCCACGAGAGCCGGCGCCGCAGACCGTCGTCGACGAACTCAATCCGGGGACTTGCGACCACCGCCCGTCTCAGTCCGCCTTGATTTTGCCAGCCATCGAGAAGATCGGCAGGTACATCGCGATGAGCACGACGCCGACCGTCGACCCGATGAACACCATCATCACTGGCTCGATGAGGCTCGTCATCGCGGCGACTGCGACGTCGACCTCCTCTTCGTAGAAGTCGGCGATCTTGTTGAGCATGGTGTCGAGCGCGCCGGTCTGCTCACCGACGCCGATCATTTGCACGACCATCGGCGGGAACACGGCCGTCTGTGTGAGCGGCTCCGCCATGTTCTTGCCCTCGCTGATGCGCGCGCGCGTGTACATGATGGCCTCTTCGATCACCATGTTTCCAGCGGTCTTGGCGACGATCTCGAGCGCATCGAGGATCGCGACGCCCGACGTGAGCAACGTCCCGAGCGTGCGTGTGAAGCGCGCGACGGCGATCTTCTTGAGGACGTCGCCGATGACGGGCAAGCGCAGCAGCATCCGATGGAAGAAGCGCTTACCGTTGGGGCGTCGATAGATCATGCTGACGGCCACCGTCCCCGCCACGAGCAGCACGAGGACGTAAGGCAGGTTGTGGACGAACGACTCGGAGACCGAGATGACGATCTGCGTGAGGACGGGCATGTCGTCCTTGCTGCCGAGGTCCTTGAAGATGTTCTTGAACGACGGGATGACCCACCCGAGCAAGACGCCGAGCACCGCGCCGAAGACGAACAAGACGACGCTCGGGTACACCATCGCACCACGCAACTGGCGCTTGAGCTTGACGTTCTTCTCGGCGTAGACCGCGAGGCGATTGAGGATGGTGTCGATGATGCCGCCCGCCTCGCCTGCTTGAACGAGGTTGCAGTAGAGCGGATCGAACACGTCCTCGTGCTTGCGTAGGGCCTCGCTGAACGTCGCGCCTTGCTCCACGGTCGACTTCACGTCTCCGATGACGAGCGCGAAATTCTTGTTGTCCGTCTGGTTGCCGAGGATGTCGAGGCACTGCACGATCGGCAAACCGGCGTCGATCATGGTGGCAAGCAGGCGCGTGAAGGTGACGAGGTCCTTCTGAGAGACGCCCGAGCCGAACTTGATCCTGCTCCAGTCGAAGCCCTTCTTCTTGACCTTCGTTGGCGTGAGCTTCTGGGCGCGGAGTTTGTTCTGGACGGCGTCCTCCGTCTCAGCCTCCATCTGCCCCTTGCGCAGCTCTCCGGTCGCCGCGCGCGCTTCCCAGACGAATTCGGCCATCGTCTGGGCATGATAGCTTCTTGTGAAGCGAACGGTCAAAGAACGAGGCTCATGACAAGCGCCGAAGAGCTCGCCAGAAAGCTCATTGCCGAGGGGATCGCGCCTCATGCGGCCGTCGGCGTTCTGTCGAAGACCGCGATGCGCCTCGGCGGAGACGTCGAGACCATCTTCGATCTCGCGAGCCTCACCAAACCGGCGACAGCCCTCGCCATCGCGACACTTGGGTTCAAGGATCGACTCCTCGGCGAACTTGTAGAAGAAGCGCGAGGCACGTGGAGTGAAGAGACGCCGCTCGAGCTGTTGCTTGCCCACCGCGCCGGGCTCTCCGCGCACGAGAAGCTCTACGCTCCGATGCTCGTTGGCGAGCCGGTCGATCGTCCGCGCGCTATGAATACGGCGGCGAACGCGCGACGCGAGGGCGACACGAGCGCGCCCGTCTACAGCGACATGGGCTACGTGCTCGCAGGCGAAGCGCTCGCGCGGGCGACGCAGCAGCAAGACGCCGGCCTCGCGATCACCGAGTGTGTCCTGTCGCCGTTGGGGTTGGGCGGTGAGATCGGAACCAGCCGCGAGCTGGGGCTGTCGTCGAAGCTTGCTCGCGTCGCTCCGACTGAAGACGTCGCGTGGCGCGGCGGAGTGATCCATGGGCTCGTTCATGACGAGAACGCGTGGGCGCTTACGGACCGCGGAGGCAGCGGACACGCGGGCCTCTTCGGCACGATCACCGGAGTCCTGAAATTAGGCCGCGCCGCGCTCGATCTCTTGATGGGTCATCCATCTCCGCTCGGCACGATCGACATCGATTGGATGGTCAAGGAGCGACCCGGCGGAAGCCTCCGCGCTGGGTTCGACGGCAAGAGCGAGACCGGCTCGTCTGCGGGCAACGTGTTGGGACCGCGAACGTTTGGTCACCTGGGCTTCACCGGAACGAGCGTGTGGATCGATCCCGATCGCGAGCTCGTCGTCGCGATCCTCACCAACCGAGTTCACCCCACACGCGAAAACACCAAGATCCGGGAGGCCCGACCCTGGGCTCACGACGCGCTCGCCACGATTGGCAACGACTGATTGATGCCGCCGTTGGCGGACATCAACGGCCTTCGGCATAGCGGAGGTGCCGTTGGCACGCCCCAATCGCGCGACGCAGCTAGGGCTCCGCGCGTGGTCTCGAGAAAATCGACGACGCGACCAGAAACACGCCGCAAACAATCGCACCACCGATGGGCCAGCGCGCCATCGCATCATCGCCGTGCAGGTGAAGTTGGAGCGCCGCGAGCCCGCACGCGATGCCGATGGCCGTGTAGATGACCTGGCGACCTGCGACGTAGACGGTGCGTGCGCCCTCGGTCATTCCACGCACCCGCACTTCCATCTCGCCGCGCGTCGCCTTGTTCAAATACTTCTTGAGGTCATCTGGCAGCGTGACCGCCGAGAGCGCCATGTCGCGCACGGTCTCCATGACCAGCTCTTGCCAGTCACGACTGCCGAGCACGAAGTCCTGCAAATAAGGTTGAATGATGCTCATGGGCTCGAGGTCTGGGTCGAGCATCGAGCAGCAACCGTAGAGCAGAATGATCGTCCGCTCGAGGAGCACCCAGTCTTTCGGGATGTGAAACGCGCCAGATATCTCCTTCAAACCAACATTCATCTTGCGAAGATCGAGGAGGTTTTCGAACCCGCGCTGCGGATCGATCTTGATGTCCTTCAGGTTGAAGCTGTCGAGCTTGACCTCTTCCTGAAAGCGTCGATGAAAGTACTCGATGATCTTCTCGCTCAACGCCTCGTCGGTGGTGCGCGACAAGAACCCCATCTTG
>JANYHY010000730.1 GCA_025362165.1 Myxococcales bacterium
CGTTCCCGCGACGCTCGCGCTCGGGTTGGTGTGCATCTGCATCGGCGTAGTGGCGTTGGTCGGCATGAAGGAGAGCTTCCACCAAGACCTGGACGTGCTCGAGAACTGACCGGGGATTTGGAGCTGATGGGAAGCCGCACTATCTTGCAGGCGTGCTCGAGGTCCTCCGCTGGTCGTCGCTCGCGCTGCTGCCGGCGGTGCTGTTGGCGGTGCTCGTGCGCTTCACCGATCGGCAGCGCGAGCCGCTCTGGTTGGTGGCGACGACCTTCGCGCTCGGCGCTGTTTTTGGCCTGATCGAGCTCTTCCTCGAGGGTCGAGCCGTCGCGTGGACTCACATGACGATCGAGGCGCAGGAGGCAGGGGAGGGGCCGGCGCTGCTCTTCTTGTTCGCTCTCGTCGCGCCGATGCGCGAGGCCGCGAAGGTCGCCGCCTGCTGGCCTGCGTTCCGCTCGAAGCACTTCGACGAGCCCTACGACGGAGTGGTCTACGCGAGCGCGTCAGCTCTCGGGTTCGCGGCGCTCGAGAACGCGATCCTCTTGCGCGGGCACCCGGACGCAGGCGCGATCGGCGTTGCGCGCGCTCTCTTGTCTCTGCCCGCGCACGTCTTCTTCGCGTGCATGTGGGGCTACGCGCTCGGACGCGCGCGCCAGACGAAGGAACCCGGCGCGGGCTTTCCGTTCCTCTTCACGCTCGCGCTCGGGGGTCACGGGCTCTACATCCACATCGTCTACGGTAGGCCCGCGGGCGCGCTTCTAGCGACGGCGCCGCTGCTCGCGACGATGGCGGTGGTCTCGTGGTTCCTCGCGCGCGATCTCGCCCGCCGCAGCGAACGTGACCCCTCGCTAGCCACGCGCTCATCGATCGTTTCCTTCGACGCGCTCACGCGGCCACCGAGCCTCACGCGCGTTCGAGACGCTCTGCGCCGCGCGGATCGCCCGATCATGATCCGCTGGGTGCTCTTCGGGTCCTTCGTCACCACAGGCGCGATGATCCTCGGCATCGCCGGAGCCATCACCTTCGGTCACCTAGCGCACGTCGACTTCTCCATGGTCGATGAGCACGACGTATCCACCACGGCACCCGTCGCGCTCTTGGGATCGGGCTTGCTTGCAGCGTTCCCTACCTCGGGCTTTTTGATCGCGCGAGCGTCGAGCCTCCCTTCGCTGCTCGAGCCCGCTCTGGCCGCGGTGCTCGCGATCGTGCTGGCGCTCGTGATGCTGGGAATGTTGGCCCCAGTCGCGCTCGTCTTCGCGTTCGCGGTCGCCCCAATCGCGTTCGGCCTCGCGTGCGCAGGCGCGTGGGTCGGGCGGCCCTGAGTTTTGCTCTCAGGCGTGTGCGTGTGACATGATCACTACGTGAAGCTCCTGTCGAGCGCGCTCTTCTGGCGCATCCTGCTCTCGTCGCTCTTGGTAGTGGCGGTTCTTGGGTTCGGCTTGAATCGCGCAGCGAGCTCGCACGAAGAGCTCGAGAGTCAGTTTGATCGACTCGTGCAGCACGATCTGAAGCTCGCTGACGACGCCGAGGTGCTGTTGCGCCTCACGTCCGATCTCGAGACAGGCAAGCGCGGCTATCTCCTGAGCGGAGATCGCACGTTCTTGCTGCCTTACAACAACGCGCGGCGCGATCTCGAGGGCGTCCTCGCCGAGGCACAGAGCACCGCGGAGCCAGGGCTCGAAGACGAACGAGTCTCTGCGTTCAGCAACCTCGTACACGAGTGGATCGACAACGTCAGCGAGCCGCAGATCAGAGCGCGCGATCGCGGCGACGCGATCGACTCGGAGATGACGACGACAGGCAAGGCCAAGACTGATCAGATGCGCGACATCCTGACGGACCTGCGCAATCACGCTCTCTTCGACGCGCGCACGCGTGAGGACGTAGCGTTCCAGTCGGTGACCGCGTCGCGCCGCGAGACGACCGGCGTGCTGATCCTCGCGATCGTGATCGCGCTGGCGAGCGGAGTGTGGATCGCCCGTGATTTGGCCGGCGCGGCGTCTCGACTCGAGGACGCGCTCGTCGCAACGGGAAACCTCGAACCCATGCCACACCTCCCCGATCGACGCGACGAGCTTGGCGCGGTTGGGCGCAGCCTTGCGAAGATGGCGGCGCTCTTGATCGACAAAGACTCGACGCTACGAAGTACGCTCGCCGACCGCGAGGCGACGCTCGCCGATCTGCGCGTCGCCAACGCCGAGCTCGCGGCGCGCGACGGGTCGGCGCGTGAGTATGCCGAGTTCGTTCGAGAGTTGAAGACCCTCGATGTCGGAGTTTTGTCGTCGTCGGGGCTCGGAGGTCTCGTGCACCTAGCGCGCGCCGAGGTCGGCGTTGTCTTCTTGTTGGATGGCGCCGCGAGGCTGGTGCCGACTCACGCGGTCGCGAGCGACAATCGCGCGCTCGACCACAGCGTGTTCGACTCGCAAGGCCTGCCGCTGTCGACGATGAAGCGCAAAGAGCCGATGCTCCTCAGAGGCGACGACCTCGGCGATCTGCCGCCGTCGCTGGACCTCGGCATTACCAAGGCGAAGATCGCCTGGCTGCTCGCCCAGCCGATCGCTGTCGGAGACGAGCACGCGGGCGCCGTCCTGATCGGCAAGGTCGGATCGATGGAGGCGGATCGCGAGCAGCTCGTAAAAGACGCGTCACGACAGCTCGCTCTCGCGCTGCACAACGCGTGGACACACGCGCGCCTTACGGACAAGAGCGTGGTCTTGGCTGAGCAGGGCGAGACGCTCGCGCGGGCGAACCGCGTCAAGACCGAGTTCTTGGCTTCCATGAGCCACGAGCTGCGCACCCCGCTCAATGCGATCCTCGGATTTGCCGATCTGTTGCTCGTCTCGCCGCGTGAGAACCTGAGCCCACGCGCGCGAGAGTCGCTCGAGCGGATAAAGCGCAACGGTGAGCACCTGCTGACGTTGATCAACGACGTGCTCGATCTCGCGAAGGCCGAGAGCGGCCGCGTCGACGTCAGGCTCGAGGCCATCGACGTGGCGCAGCTCGTTCGCGCCTGCGCTGCCGAGGTAGACAGCCTGCGCCGCGGCAAGGATCTGCGCATCGTCGTCAACGCTCCAGCCGAAGCGGAGATGGTGACGGACGGCCAACGCGTGAGGCAAATCTTGATCAACTTGCTCTCGAACGCGATCAAGTTCACGGACAAAGGCGAGGTCACGGTGACGTTGACGATGGACGCAAACGACACACGGCTCGCGGTCGCGGACACTGGGATCGGGATCCCGGAGCGCAGCATGAAGGATCTCTTCAAGGACTTTCAGCAGCTCGACGCGGGGGATGGGCGCCGCCACCCAGGGACCGGAATCGGGCTCGCGCTCTCGCGTCGGTTAGCGCGCGCGCTCGGCGGTGACATCGAGGTGATCTCGCACGAAGGCAAGGGCTCCACCTTCACCGCAGTGTTGCCGCGCCTCGCGCGCGTCGCGGCGCCAAGCTCGGAGGCGGTGGCATGACGGGCGCAGATCGTGTCAGCGACGCAGGGCCCGACTCGCTCGTGCTCGGTGGCGGCGACATTCTCGTCGTGGACGACTTCCCTGACACCGTCGCGCTGTACGAAGCGCTGTTGAGCGAAGAGGGACACCGCGTGCGCACTGCTCCTGGAGGCGTGGAGGCGCTCGCCAAAGTCGAAGAGCGCGAGCCGGAGCTCGTCTTGCTGGACGTGTCGATGCCAGGGATGGATGGTGTGGAGGTGCTCCGCAAGCTCCGCGCGCGACGGGGCGGTGGTCCAGCGGTCTTGATGCTCACCGCAGCGCGCCGTGAGCCGCACGCGATCGAGGCAGGCCTGCGTGAGGGCGCGGACGCTTACCTGACCAAGCCAATCGACGGGCGCGAGCTGCTCGCCCGCGTTCGCGCCGCGATCGAGTCGTTTCGCTTGAAGCGAATGTACGAGGCTCAGCGCCGCGATCACATCGCCATGCTCGTTCACGATCTCAGGCATCCTTTGAGCTCTTTGGGTCTGCTCGCGGAGGTCATCGAGTCTGAAGATCTCTCTCCTGAAGAGAGAAAAGCGGCCACCGTGACGTTGCGCACGCTCTGCGCGGATATGGCTCGCTTGGTCGATGGAGTGCTCGCTGCGAGCCGACTCGAGGCAGGTCTCTTCTCGGTCGAGCCTCGGGACACGACCGCTCGCGCCGTGCTCAAGCCGACAGTGGACGTCTTCTCGCCCATCGCGACGCGCCGCCGCGTGACGCTCTCTTTCGAGGGCGAGCTCGACGTGCGCCTCCGCGCGGACGCTGCGAAGCTCAGACAGGCGATCGACAACCTGATCGCCAACGCGCTGAAGTTCACACCCAAGGGTGGGCGCGTGCGACTGAGGATCTCGTCAGCGAGCCACGAGGTCACGTTCGAAGTGACCGACAGCGGCCCCGGGATCCCCGCGTCCGAGCGCGCCACGATCTTCGATCGCTACAAGCAGGGAAATCGAGGGCGCGCGGTAGGTGGGTCGGGCTTGGGCCTGGCGATCGCGCGCGGCATCGCCGAGGCACATCACGGCCGCATCACCGTCGGCGAAGGCGATCTGGGCGGCGCGAGCTTTCGATTGACCGTGCCTGCCTGAGATAGACTCAGCGGTGCCCTTGGATCTGTTCGCAGGTCTGCATGCACTCGATGTTGTCCACGCACTGCGTCGAGCAGTCCTTCGCGCGTGAGTTCTTCGAGGCGCAGGTCGGGTCGCGCTCGCACTTCTGCGGATCGTTCGCCGCGGCCTTCTCGACTGGACCGCACGCGACGAGCAACGCGCAGAAAATGATCGCTCTCATGTGTCGCATCGTGGACCCGCGACCATGGAGGATCAATCGAGAAGGTTTCCCGGGTACTGGCAACCGCGTGCGGCGGTGTTAGGTTCTGTCTCATGAGCAAGTCGAGAAGCGAAGTGTTGGCGGAGTCCCAGCGCAAGGGGGTCGTGGCAGGCGCGGCGACCGTCGCGGTTGTCGGGCTCGGAGTCGTGATCGGGCCGGTGACCGCGGTCGTGGCAGCGGTGCCTGCTGCGGTCTTCGCCTATCGCTGGTGGAAGCACCGCGCAGAGAACGGCATCAAGTTCTAGAACAAGGTAGCGCCAAGATCGTTGACGGTTTGCCAATTCCGCGGCCATATTGCTTGGAGTGGCCATCAAACGATCAGAGGCAACGAAGTTGGCGGGCGCCTGGGTCTTGGAAGCCAAGGCTGGTGAAGGCCAGGCGGGGGTCGTTCACCGTGCGCACCACCACAAGACCCGCGAGCTCGGCGCGCTCAAGCTGTATCGCGATCCGAGCGCCGCGGACGAGCAGCGACTGATCGCGTCACTCGCTCGCCGGTGGGGGCCTCGCCGCTTGGATGGCGGACGGACCGAGGACGGGAGCGCGTTCGTGGTGATGTCGTGGGTGGAAGGCAAGGCGCTCTCGAGCCAGCCGAAGACGGATCCCGAGAAGGCTGCGCTCGTCGTCGCACACGCCGTGGGGAGGGGTCTGGCCGAGCTGCACGCGAGCGGCGTGTGGCACGGCGACGTGAAGCCCGACAACGTGCTCGTTCATGGCAACGTACCCAAGCGCGACGCCGCCGACGATCGAGGCGCGACGCTGATCGATCTGAGTCGGTCGGTGATGTCGGCGCGCGCGAAGGGGGGCACGGCACGATACGCGGCGCCGGAGCTGCAGACGCGCGGCGAGATTGGTCCGGCGAGCGACGTGTACTCGCTCGGCCTCGTGCTCGCAGAGTTGATGGAGCCCTCGTTGCGGCAGTCATCGGAGCTCGCGCAAGCGGCCACGAAGGCGATGTCTTCCCATGACTGGATCGCGTCGATGCTCTCGGCGTCTCCTGGCGCGCGGCCCTCGGCTTCGTTCATCGCCGATCACTCGGCGCGCGCTCTCGGTCTCGCGCGCGATCCGCAAGAGGCGGCGCAGGCACGGGTCGAGCTCGTCCGGAGGGCTTATTTAATGGCCCGCGCGGTCGAGATCGCTGACGTATCAAGCATCGCGCCGGAGCTGGTCGGCGCCCCGAGGCGTTGGGTGGAGGAGTCCTTGGCCGCGCGCGCGCATCAGTCGGGCGCTTCTACGTCGCTGTCGGTGGCTTCGCAGATCGGAGTCGCGCGATGGCTAGTGGCGCTCGTCGGTCCCGCGGCTGCTGACTGGCCGGTGGGCGAGCTCGGCGCCGATGACGTGCTCGCGGCGCGGTTGCTCGATCTCGCGAAGACCTCGGAGCCGAACGCGTGGACGTTCGCCGAAGTGTCAGGGGGTCACGCGCGCTCGGTCGGCGAGCCACCAACAGGCGCGGAGCGAATCGCGTGGGCTGTGCGCGAGCTTGGCAGCGCGCGTCCCGACGTGCGCGCGGTCGCGTGGGCCGAGGAAGGAGCGCTCTCGGGGACGCTCGCCTCTTCGAGCGTGTTGCTCGATCTGTCGCGCGCACTGCTCCGCGCCGGTGACGTCGCGCGCGCGTGGATGGTGCTCGCGAAAGCTCCGCGCTCGGCAGACGCAATGCGCGCCGACGTTGCTCGGCGTCGTGGTGATCGACCGACCGCGATCAAGCTCGCGGAGCGCGCTCTCGCGGTGGGCTCCGACATGGAGCTCGCGCGCGCGGTACTCTCGCGCTGTCGGTGGGATGCGGGAGACATCCCCGGCGCGGAGGCCGCCTTGGCGGGAGCAATCGACGCACGCGCATGCGAGGTGCGCGCGCTAATCGCCCTGAAAAATGGGGCGATCGACGAGGGTCTCCGCCAGGTCTCCTCCGCTCTCGCGTCATCGGCGGATGAGTTGCTCGCGGCGCGCGCGTGGGGGATCCGAGGACAGCTCGAGCACGCGGCCGGCCGACCTGACGCGAGCATGCAGGCGTTCCATCGCGCGGTCGAGCTCACGCGTCGAGCGGGGGCGGTGCTCGAGGAAGCGACCTACTTGGTTGGCGAGTCCGCAGCGGCGTCCGATGGCGGTGACGTGACGAGCGCGCTCGCGAGCGCGACGCGCGCGGCGCTCCTGTTCGAGCGACTGGGAAGGAGAGAGGAGAGCGCGCGTGCGTGGTTGCAGCGCGCGGCGACGCTCGCGACTCTCGGCGCGACGCATGCGGCTGACGAAGCGGCGAAGGAGGCGCTCGCTCGCGCGACGGACGCACGCACGCGAGCCTACGCGCGCTGGGCGATCGTCGAGACGCGCGCTCCTGGAGATCAAGTCGCCCGTGAGGCCGCGCTCAGAGCGCGAGAGGAGCTCGCTCATTCGGAGCTCGCCGATCGCCTGCTCGCCGCGGTGCGCGTCCTCGTCTGGGCGGAGCTCTCTGCAGACGACGTGCACGCGCTCGACAGGCAAGTGATGACGCTGTCTCCGAGCAGACAGTGCGAGTGGTGGGGTGCGCGCGCTCGGGCGCTCCTCGCGCATGACTCGCTCGAAGGCGCGTCCGCGGTGTTGGAGGGTCTGTTGCGCGTCGCGCACAGCGAGGCTGAGACGTGGGCGCGCGGTCCTGCGCTTGCCGCAGGCGTCAAGCTCGCGTCGAGGTTGGGGCACGGCGAGGCTGCTCGGCGGCTCGAGGCAGAGCGCCGCGTCGTGGCCGATCGCTTGCGCGCGACCACTCCGCCTGAGTTCCTCTCCACGCTCCTGCGCGTCGAGTGGCTCCAAGGGACCGAGCCGTTCGAGGCCGATGCGTCTTCGCTCGCGCCCGCGCAGGTCGCCCTGCTCGAGTCGATCGTGAGATCGCTCGCGACGCGCGATCGGTTGAAGCCGTTGCTGGGTCAAGTGTTGGATGCCCTTGTTTTGTGGACCGGCGTAGAGCGCGGACTCTTGCTGCTGCGCGCGCCAGACGGCAAGCTCGTCGCGCGCGCAGCACGCAACCTCGCACGCGAAGACCTCCGCGGCGATCAGCTCGCGCTCTCCATGACGCTCGCGAAGCGCGCGATGGAGTCCGGTGACGCGGTGGTCGCGACCGACGCGCTCTCTACGATGGGGGACGTGCACGCGTCGGTGCACGCGCTCCGCATCCGCAGCGTGTTGGCCGTGCCGCTCATCGCGCGAGGAGAGGCGCTTGGCGTGGTCTACCTCGACGATCGCGCGCGCAAGGGTGCGTTCGGCGAGCGCGAGCGCGCGTGGGTGCGCTTGCTCGCCAGCCAAGCAGCGATGGCGATCGCGGACGCGCGAGATCAAGTGCTCTTGCGTCGCGAAGCTCGCCGAGCGACACGCGCGCGCGCACGCCTCGCAGAGGTCCTCGCAGAGCGCGAGGCGGAGCTAGACATCGCCAAGACCGAGCTGCAGCACGCCAAAGACGACGGCGAGACGCGCTTCAACTACGACGCGATCGCGGGCCGAAGCGAGTCCATGCGCGCTCTCTTGCGCCTGGTCGATCGCGTGACCACGAGCGACGTCCCCGTCTTGATCGAAGGCGAGAGCGGCACGGGCAAAGAGCTCATCGCCCGCGCGATGCACGAGAACGGCCCTCGATCCAAGCGCGCGTTCGTCAGCGAGAACTGCGGCGCGGTCCCAGAGTCGCTCCTCGAGTCCGCGCTCTTCGGCCACGTGAAGGGCGCATTCACCGGCGCGTCGCAGTCCCGGCCCGGGCTCTTCGAGGTCGCGGACGGCGGCACGCTCTTCCTCGACGAGATCGGCGAGATGCCGCTCAGCATGCAGACCAAGCTGCTGCGCGTGCTCCAAGACGGAGAGGTGCGCGCGGTCGGCGGTGAGAAGACACGCAAGGTGGACGTGCGCCTCATCGCGGCGACACATAGAGATCTGGAGGCGATGGTCGCGCAGAAGACCTTCCGCGAGGACCTATTTTATAGGCTCAATGTGATCCGCGTGCGCGTGCCGCCGTTACGAGAGCGGCCGGAGGACATCCCGCTCCTCGTGCATCACCTCATCGCCAAGCACGCTCACGAGCGCAAGCCGCGTGTCTCGCGCGCAGCGATCGATCGCCTCATCGCGTTCCCCTGGCCAGGCAACGTGCGCCAGCTCGAGAACGAGCTGCGTCGCGCGCTCGTGCTGCTCGCGGACGCGGCCACGCTCGAAGTGTCCGATCTCTCGGTCGAGGTTCAACGCGGAGGTCCAGGCGCAGCGAGAGACGCAGGCCTCGATCTCAAGTCACGCGTGGACTCGCTCGAGCGAGAGCTCCTGCGCGAAGCTCTCCAAAAGACGCGCGGCAACCAGACCAAAGCAGCCGAGCTCCTGGGTCTCAGCCGCTTCGGATTGCAAAAGATGATGAAGCGCCTGGGGCTCAACGCGCACAACTGAGCGCCTTTGGAAGATCGCGACCGACGTTGGCGATCTACCCAAGCGCGCATCGGTGCGCGTGTTCGTCGACGAGCAGCAGAGACGCCGCGAGCTCGAGCGCGAGCGCGGATGCGACGTTCGTCGGTGGGAGTCCCAGCTCCGCGAGCGGCGATGCGCGTGGAGTCGAGGCTCGTTCCATCATCTGACGAAGCGCGTCGTGCAGCGCTGAGCTGAGCTTCGCGCGCTCTTCGTGCGTGAGCTGCGGAAGTAGCCAATCGTGAATCTCGAAGGCGAGCCCTGCATGAGCGACCTCGTCATCGGCGGTTCGCGCGAACAGCTCTCGAAGCTCGCCAGCGGCGTAATCGCCCATCCAAACGAGCTCGAGCGCGGCATAGGTCTCTGCCACACACCCATCTACGAGGTTGGCGCGCGCGAACTCGAAGATGGACTCTCCCGCTGACGGTACCGGACGCACCGCGCGTGGGATGACGTTGTGTCGCCGTGCGTATTCGAGCATCTCGCGCGTGTGACGAACTTCCTCTCGTGCGGCTTGCTCGGCCCAGACGATGAGTCGCTCAGGCGCCCCGTGGCTTCGAAGCCAGCGCGTGACCTCCTCGAAGCCAAACACCGAACCCAGCTCGCTGCTCGCGCACTCGGCGAAGAACCCGCCGAGCGTGGCCATGTCGTGCGGCGTTCCCTCGATGACTGCGCGCGATGGCCGCCCTCCTCCGAGACCTGGACACGGTTGGCCGCAATAGACTCGGTCTTGAACTACGTAGCACCCCTCACGCTCCGCGTTGATGCGCGCGAGATCGGCGCTCGAGGGCGCTCCGCCATCTGTGATGCCGAGCTTCTTGAGGACGCACGCCAGATCGTATTCCGCCGGAGTGCACGTGTCTGCGTGTGTGAGCAAGCAATCGGCAACATCGACGAGGACCGGGCTAGAGTCGCGCCAGACGATGTCAGCGTCGGCGGCGTCCGACGAGTCCGACTCCGATGACGCGTCGAGCGGAGCGGCGTCCCCCAGAGTCGATATTTGACCGCACCCGCTCAATCCGGATGCAGCAGAGACGACCATTCCGCGAAACACTCGCCGCCACGCTTCGCGCTCCATGCCGTCAGCATAGCCGACTCGGACGGTCGAGTGCTCCGCGCGAGAAGTTCGAGACTTCCATAGCGGTAGACGTCGCTTGTGTCGGAACGGGTCCGGTGCTCCGCTCGAACGGATGAAGGCGGTCTTCAGTCCGAAGCGATGGCGTCTGCCTGTGGCGACGCTACTCGTGGTGACGCTCGCGGATGCGAAGGCGTCGGCTCTCGACGTCAACGCGGCGGGCTCGCTCGGAGTCGGAGTTGGCGTGCTGGGAGGAAGCTTGGGCGTCACGCCCTTTGTCTACGAAGGGTCCGACGCCGTCCATTATGACCACCTGAACGCAGCGGTCGCGGGCATGCTCGGCGTGGGCGCTAGGCTCTCCGCGCCCGACTCGGCCTTTCACTATTACGTAATGGTGACCGCAAACGTATTTCATTTTCCATCGCCGCTCGCGAAGACGGCAGTCACGAGCGGTGGCGTGGGGGCCTCCTTCGCGGTCTTGTACGATCAGACCGCATTTCTCGGACTCTACGGCGACGTAGGTGCAGGCGTGCGGTCCACCAGGTCGGATAGGCAATTCGAGTCGATCGACGTGAGTCTCGGAGTCGGTCTTGGGCTTCGGACTAGTAGTCGATCGCGGATCTTGCTTCCGATAATCCGCGTGACGATTCCAACTGTCTTCGAAGGCCGACCTGAGGTCGAGTTTGGTGTCTTGGTGTGGCTCGGGACAGAGCTCCGATTCGAGCTTCCCACGGGATCGACGAGTCATTGATGCTTGGTCGCGCGCTTCCGTTGATGGCCTTTCTGATCGTGCAAGGGCTCTCCGTACCTGCACGTGCGGACAAGCTCGCGTTGCAACTGACGGGGGGAGCGGGCGTGGGCGGCGGCGTAGTGGTTGGAGGTCTCGGTCTGTCAATCGTCCGCACATTGAACGTCTTCAACGAACCCTACGACATCATCACCTCCTTCCGGCGCCTTCATGCGGCGCCCGCGCTGAGCGTCGACTTGGGTGTTCGCTTCGCGTCGACTTGGGTGTTCGCTTCGCGTCGCCTACGAGTCCGACGAGCTACTACCTAATGGCGACTGGCAACTTGTTTGCGTTCCTCGACGCGGACTTTGCTGTGAACGCCCAAGCCATTTCGGGGAGTGGCGGCTTGGCGGTTGGTCTCCTATGGGGAGATCGGCGGTTGGTACAACGAGCTCGGCGTAGGCATTCGTGAGAGCCGGATGACGTGGACGACCACCGATTTCTACGGGAAGCAATCGCACGAATCCCGACACCTCGAGTCGCTCGAGCTCGCGCTCGCGACGGGCTTGGCGATCAAGGTAGGTGACCACGGACGCCTCATCGCTCCGTTGTTGCGACTGAGCTTTCCCCAACCGATCGGGGGTGGCCCAGCGCCCGTGCAGAGTGATGGCGTTGCGGTGGTGTGTTGGCTAGGCACGGAGCTGCGGTTCGAGCTCTCGCTGTCGCGCCCCCAGCCGTGACGACCTCTTCGCCGTGACGCTCACAACCGAGCGCCTTTGGTGGAGTCGAGGGGGATCGAATACTTCGCACCGTCTGCGCCAATCGTCGCCGATGGTGGCGAGAATTACCCGCAGAGAGCGACGCGACACGACG
>JANYHY010000311.1 GCA_025362165.1 Myxococcales bacterium
GTCGTCCACCTTGCGCACGAACGAAGCGAACTCGAGCGCACCAAGCAAGCGATCGAGCGCGTCGGGCTCCACCTTGTCGTCGCGAGGCGAAGTCATGCGCCAATCGTGATCGCCTGCGTCGTCGGCGCTCTGGCGCTCGAAGACGAGTTTGTCTTGGTCCGTGGAGATCTCGACGCGAGACAGCTCATTCCGCCGAAACGCGGGGAACACGTTCTTCGGCCGCGACGCGCGCTCGACGTCGCTGACGTGATCCTTCTCCACCCACCACACGTACGCGCCGAGTCCGAGCGCGAACGCGATGACGGCGATCGAGCCTGCGTTCTTGAACCATTGACGCCGCCCTTTCACGCGTCGCCCTCGTCATCGTCTTCTTCGTCGTCCTCTTGCGGCGGCGGGACCTTCTTGTCGCCGAGGCGCTTTGGCAGCACGCCTTCGGTGCTCCTCCGGCGCAGCGCGACCGCGACGCCGAGCAGCACGCCTGCGAGCGGCATGAAGATCAAGACGTAGTTGCGGACTTCGTCGCGCGCCGCTTCGTTCACATGCAGACCCGCGCTCACCGTCGGTCTCGACGGGATGTCGAGGATCTCCGGCTTGCTCGCGAGCCAGGCGATCGAGTTCTCCACCAAGAGCGCAGCACCGCGGAACGGTGTGGGCGACTTCCAGTTCACAGCAGACATCGCGGACGACGACCCAATGACGACGACGCGAGGACCGTGAGCGGCGCCTGGCGTGGCCTTCGGTCGCTCGCTCGCCATCGCGAGCACGAACGGCCCGGCGAGATCCGCGGCTTGTTTCTCGGGGACTTCTTCCAGCGACGTGCGCGCGATCGCGGTCGCGCGGTCCACCGAAACCGCGAACGACTGGTCGGACGACACGACGAGATCCGTCGCCGGCGAAGCGCCCGCTGGCGCGATGTGGTCGAGGACTCTTGATGTATCAAGCACCACGTGAGGGACGTCTCGGTTCTCGTCCGTCGCTACGAGCGCTTGGGTGACCGCGTGCGCCTTCGCAGCCGCCACGAACGTGTTCGCGCGCGTATCGGGCACCATCAGCTTCGGATTTGGGTCGAGGACGAGTCGATCACCAAGGTCGACTCCGAACGGAGCGAGCACCGAAGCGAACGCGGGAGACGCGGCGTCGTCCTCAGGCCCGATCACGAGCAGCATGTTGCCGCCTTCGAGCAGGTACGTCCGCAGTCGAGTGATCTCCGCGTCGGTCATCGCGCCGAGCGAGCGCGCGTGAACGCTCGGCGCGGGGATGATGACGGCCGCGCAGCCCTTGTACGGCTCGTGCGCGTTCTCTGGTGTGGTGTCGATCGTGACGGGATCGAAGTTGTCCTTGTCCAGGATCTCCCGCAACAGCCCGAGGCCCTCGTCGCTCGCGTCTTCGAGGGATCGCTCGCCGTGCCCCGCGACGAAGCACACGCGCGTTCGCTCGCCGCCGAGCACATTGCGGATCGCGCCGGTGAACGCTTGCTCTTCGCGCGGCTTGGCCCGTGCGTCCTCGGCGCTCGTGACCTCGACGAGATCGCTCATCGTCAAGAACCAGTGTCGCTCGCCATGCACCACGATCGCGATCGCGTCCGCCACCACGCGACCCTCGTTGGTGCGGCCTGTCTCTAGCTTGAAGCGCTTGCGGATGTCGTCGAACGCGAGCGCGTCCTTGTCGGGATCGATGTAGTGGACATCGAGCTTCGTCGTCTCTGCTTCGTAGCTCGTGATCAAATGCTTGATCGACTGCTCCATCGGGTCGCCGCCGCCGAGCAAGATCCAGATCTGCACGCTGTCGTTGATCGCGTGGAGCGTCTCCTTCGTAGGCGGAGTCAGCGTGTAGAGCTTGCCGCTCGTCCAATCGGCGCGCGAGTAGTGGCGCGCGGCGAGCACGTTCACGAGCACGGCGATCGCGAACGCGGCCACCACGCTCACGAGCTGCGTGGCGCGGGTCGCGTCCACCACCTTGCGCTCGCGGGGCTTATTTTTCGCCGGTTTCGCGTCTTTCGCGGGCTTGCGTTTGTTCTTGGGAGTAGACGCCATCTATCCCCACCTCCACGCGTCGACCACGCGCACGGTGAGAAATAGCGGCAGCACGATGAGCGTGCAGTCGAACACGACGCGGCGCGAGTCCACCACGCCAGAGGCGAAGTCGTTCATCTGCGCCCACACCGAGACGTGCGAGCACACGTCGTGGATGAGCGTGCCCTCGCGCGTGATGAACTCGCCCACGCCCAGGATGAAGAGCGTGAGGATCACCATCGCCGTCAACACGAGCGCGAGGAACTGGCTCTTGGTCATCGCGCTCATCAAGAGTCCGAGCGAGAGATATCCGGCGCCGACCAAGAAGACGCCGAGATAGCTCGAGCCGACGATGTGCCAGTCAACGTCGCCCGTCCGGCCCAAGATGACGATGTACGCGAGCGTCGGCGTCCAAAGAAACGCATACACGACGAGCGACGAGGCGTACTTGGCGAGCACGACGCCAGTCGTCGACACAGGCGCGGTCATCAGAGTCTCGATCGTGCCGCTCCTGCGCTCCTCTGCGAAGAGTCGCATCGTGATCGGCGGGATGAGCAAGAACAAGACGATGTAGAGCAGCACGGTGTTGCCGAAGAAGGCCTGCACCGGCGACTGATCGCTCGACACCTGCGCCTGATCGGCGAAGAAGCTCACGAGCAAATAGAAGTGCATGCCCTGCACGAGCAGAAACACGGTGACGAGCACCCACGCGAGCGGCGTCACGAAGAACGCGAACAGCTCGCGGAGGAAGACCGCGCGGAACGTCCTCATTCGTCCGCGTCCTCAGTGCGGGGGGCTGCCGCGGGCTCGGTGAGCTGCGCGAACACCTCTTCGAGCGAGCTAGAGATCGGCGTGATCGAGCGCACGCCCAGGCCCGCGTTCACGAGCGCCGCGACGATCTGCTCGCTCGCCTCCGCGGTCTCGGTCGCTCGCTTGCTCCACCGCAGCTTCAAGATCGCGATGTCTCCCTCCGTCGTCGTCTCCACCTTCGCGATCCCTGCGAAGCCTTCGATCGCGCTCACGGCGGTTTTTCCGCTCCCGCGCACGCGCACCTCGAGACCCGGGGAACGCTGCAGGTTCTTCAGCGCTTCGGTCGTGCCTTCACGACGAGCTTGCCGCGCGCGATCACGATCACGCGATCGCAGCTCGACTCGACCTCGCTGAGGATGTGCGTCGAGAGGAGCACCGTATGATCGGCCCCGAGCCCTTTGATGACGTCGCGCACTTCGCGGATCTGGTTCGGGTCGAGGCCCGCCGTAGGCTCGTCCAAGATCAGCAGCGGAGGATCGGCGACGAGCGCGTCCGCGAGACCCACGCGCTGGCGGTAGCCCTTCGACAGGTTCCCGATCAGCGTCATCGCGCGGTCGGCGACGTTCGCCTTCTCCATCGCGAGGCCAACACGTTTGGAACGATTCGATCGCGAAACGCCCTTCAAATCAGCCCTGAACGCGAGGTACTCGCCCACGCGCATCTCTGGGTAGAGCGGCACCGCTTCAGGCATGTAGCCGATGCGCTCCTTGGCCTCGCGCGACTCTTCCTCGATGTCCTTGCCGTCGATCGTCACTGACCCTGTGGTCATGCCGAGGAAGCCCGCGAGGATGCGCAGCGTCGTGGATTTTCCAGCGCCGTTCGGCCCGAGGAAACCTACGACGTCGCCCTTGCCGACCTCGAATGACAAGTCATCGACCGCGACGTGACTGCCGTAGCGCTTCGTGAGGTGTTGAACGCTGATCATCGGCGATTGCGAGTCACGGTCTAACACGAATCTCGCGATTCCCCGCGAAACAAGCCATATTGCGCTGGTGCGCGCCGCGTGTGTTCTCTTGCTGATCGCCGCTTGTCACGAGCCTAGCTCCACGGCGCTGCCATCCTCCAACGTCGCCGAGGATGTGTCCGTCGTCGCCGACGCAGGAGCCGTTGCCATTGAAGATGGGACTGCAGACACGAGCGAACGACCAGACGCCGCGCCGAGCGACATGCGTCTGGTGCCCGCGGGTACGTTCACGATGGGCGCGGACACAGGTGGCGAAGAGGACGAGCACCCTGCGCATCAAGTCACGCTCCCCGCCTTCTGGCTCGACACCACGCACGTCACGAACGGCGCTTATCGTGTTTGCGTGGACGCTCACGTCTGCAAAGAGAGCGACCAACAAGCTGCCAGCCGCGAGCACGGCGGCAAAGACGAAGACTTCTTGCGACCCAAGCAGCCCGTGATGGGCGTGAGCTGGACGGACGCAAAGACCTACTGCGAGTGGAACCACAAGCACTTGCCACACGAGGCCGAGTTCGAGCGCGCGATGCGGGGAGACGACAATCGCAAATATGCCTGGGGCAACGACCCGCCGACGGCCGAGCGCACTGTGTTTGATCGTCGCTTCGGATTGCCCACTAGCACCACGGACGACGTCGGCACTCACCCGCTCGGCGATGGCCCTTACGGTCACGCGGATCTCGCGGGGCAAGTCTGGGAGTGGATGGATGACGAGTACGACCCCTACGCTTACCGCAGAAAGACAGCGGATCATGGCGTCCCCGGCGATTGCCAAGAAATCCTGGCTGCGCTTTGGGAGCTCAAAGCACAAGGCAAACAAGGGTTCACGGGGACCAATCCATTGCCCCTCGAGTGCGAGCACGTCTTGCGCGGAGGAGCGTTCAACTATGACGCGCGCGGACTGCGAGCGACCAATCGCGTCCATCACCCGGGAAGATTTCGCCTCGTGATGGCCGGCTTCAGATGCGCCAAAGACTTTTGAGATAATCTCTTCAGATGCGCATCACTTGTCTGTGTCTTGTCTTGTTCGCCTGCGGCACTTCGGACGCACTACAACCCGTCAACGGGCCAGACGCGAGTCTGGACACATCTGTTGCCCCAGACGGACCTTGCTCCAACGGCCAGATCACGTGCAATGGAGTGTGCGTCGACTCGAGCTCCAACGCGGACAATTGCGGCGCTTGCGGCAGCAAATGCGGTGTGTCCGAGACCTGCTGCAAGAGCGCGTGCACGAGCGACCCCACTTGCGCGTTCTCGGTCAAGAGCGTCAGCCCAGCGCAGAGTTGGGTGAGCGGCGGACTGAAGGCTTTGGCAATCAATGGTCCAAGATTAGTATGAGCAGTGCGCGGGGGAATTTCCCTGCAATGGCGACATTGCAAGACGGACGTGTCTTGGTGGTCGGCGGCTCATTGACGTCCTTGCCTGCCTCCACGGTCGACACCGCAGACCTGTTCGACCCCGTGACCAAGACCACGACACCCACGGCCAACAAGATGAGCGAGCAGCGCAACACCGTCAGCGCGATCACGCTGCTCGACGGCCGCGCGCTCATCGTCGGGGCGTGCAACGACACCACCGGGAACGGCTGTTTTCAGCCTGGAGATCGCGC
>JANYHY010000325.1 GCA_025362165.1 Myxococcales bacterium
CATCGCGATGCGAGAGAGGCGCGCTTCGGTGTAGCGATACGCAGCGGCGGGATCGCCATCCACCGAGCCGAAATTGCCCTGGCCGTCGATGAGCGGATAGCGCATCGAGAACCCTTGCGCGAGTCGGACCATCGCGTCGTAGACGGACGAGTCCCCGTGCGGGTGGTACTTGCCGAGGACGTCACCGACGATGGTCGCGCTCTTGCGAAACGCGCTGCTCGAAGTGAGGCCTGCCTCGTACGCCGCGTACAGGATGCGCCTGTGCACGGGCTTCAAACCGTCGCGCACGTCCGGGATCGCGCGACCGATGATCACGCTCATCGCGTAGTCGAGGTAGCTCTTCTGCATCTCGTCCGAGATGCTCACGGGGACGCGCTGATTCGGGCTGGTCGGCGAGGGTGGTTGAGGCGGGGGCGGGGGAGCGTCGTTACCGGACATGTCGCGACAGGACTACTACGCGTCGTGCGTGAGATCCACGCTCGCGACCCCGTCGGCGAGGCTCATTTTAGGGTTGAACTTTCATGGCAGCCGCTTCTTCTCGAGTTGCTCGAGGCGCTTCAAGATCTCGGCGTGCATTTCGTCGATCTTCGTGTGCATGTGCGCGATCTGAAGCTCGGCCTTCAGGTTGATGCCGAACTCGATGTCATTGCGGAATCGGTCGCGCGCGACCTGCCGATTCTGACTGAGCAACACGAACACGCTCAACACGATCGCCTCGAGCGATACGGCCATCGTGAGCAGCCCGAACGGGAACGGATCGAACCCGCCCAGGTGGAATCCTCCCACCATCTTGCCGGCGTGCAGCGGATCAGGGTGCTGCTCCCCGATCACCACGTTGGAGAGCGGGGCGACATTCAAGACGATCCAGACGAAGAAGAAACTGAGGTGCATGAACAAGAACGGCAAGCTGCCCGAGAAGTCGCTGATCCAGTCCGCGACCTTCATCACGGTCGAGCGCTTGTCCTCTTCCTCTTCGTTCACGTTGCGCGACGCGGTGTGCCGTAGCAGCTTGGAGGTCTCGCGCAGGCGCTTGCCGGTCGCGCTCAAGAGGTCCATCGCGGTGGCTGGCTTCAGCCGCATCAGCTCGTCGAGGTCGCCGCGGTCTACGAGGATGGCGTCTAGATCTTCGGTGACCGTGGCGGTCGCCGTTCGGGGTCCGTTGTCCAGCAGTGAGATCTCGCCGAAGAAGGCACCCGCGCCCACGGTCTCCACCACGATCTTCTCGCCGGTGTCGTTCTTGAACGAGATCTCCACGCGTCCCGCGCGGATGATGTACATCGAGTCGCCAGGGTCGCCGTAGCTGAAGATGACTTGGCCCGCGGGCATCTTGACGAGGTCCACGCGCTCTGCCAGCGCGATGCGCTCCTGTTCATCGAGGAGCGAAAAGAGCGGGACCTCTGCGATCGTGTCAGCGGTGGACATGGTCGACTTTTATCACGTCAGCTGAGTCGCGAGAGCAGCTCCATCGCGACGAGCTTGCGCCCCTCTCCAGCGGGGCCGACGCACGCGGGACAGCCGCTGGCGCACGCGCACGAGGAGACGAGCTTGCGCGCGCGATCCAGCAAGATCATGCGCTGTTCGTAGATGCGCTCCGCCAGACCCGTGCCTCCGGGCACGTGCTCGTAGATGAACAACGTTGGGGAGTACCCAGGACGCGGGCCGCCGCGCGCTTTCTTCGGGCCTACGGTGTCATCGTCCTCGTCGACGTCTCCGAGCGACGAGCCCAGATCGCGCGGATCGCACATCAAGGAGAGCGTGGAGACCGTCTCGAGCGCGAGCCCGATGCCGCGCAGCGCGTCGATCACGGCGGCTCGACCAGCGGGGTGCGCGACGCACTCTTGCTCGGGGATCGTCAGCCAGAACGCGGTCGTGTGCATTTGCATCTCGGGCAACCTCACGTCGCCGTAGCCCGCGTTCTCGTGCGTCTGGAACTTGATCTTCTTATAGCCGACGACCTTCTCGACGACCGACACCTCACCCCAACCGGCTGTCATCACGGAAAGGCACGCGCCTCCCCGCCCCAAAAAAACGTCGTGTTTTGGGCCACGCGGCTCGCTCCGCTCGTCTAAGTCAGTCGTGGCCGCTTCGGGAGTCTCGTCTTCGATCACCGAGATCTGCGTGTAGGTCATCGCGTCGGTGAAGTAGTCCGGCTCCACCTTGCGCACGAACGCCTTGTGATTCTCGTAGTCGAACTTCTCCACCTGCCAAGTCTCGCCGTCGTGCTGGTAGATGGCTTGCTCGTGCAGCATGGTGTGAGCGCCGCGCCAGTCGAGCTCCGCGATGGTCTTGTCGTTCTCGACGTCGATGATCACGACGTTGTCCCAGCCGATGCTGCGTAGCGAGACGTCGTTCGCGGGGTAGGCGTCCGTCGCCCAATGGAACGTGCCTCCCGCGTCATGCACGACGCCGTGCTTGGCCAAGAACTGGAGAGCGTCGCCCGTCTCCTCGGGGCCCAAGCTGCCGAAAGAGTCATTTCGCTTGAAAGGAGCTTCGAAGGCCGCGCACTTCAAGTGCTGTACGAGGATCTCGACGTTGTCCGGGTCGATGCGCGCCTCCTCGACCGGAGCGCCCAACAAATACTCGGGCTCACGCGCGAGGAACTGATCGAGCGGCGCGCTCGAGGTGACCAACACGCAAATGCTCCTGGAATTACGGCGTCCGGCGCGTCCGAAGCGCTGCCACATGCCGGCGACCGAGCCTGGGTACCCCGCGCACACGACCGCGTCCAACGAGCCGATGTCGATGCCGAGCTCGAGCGCGTTGGTGGCGACGACGCACGAGATCTCGCCCGCTCGTAGCTTCTTTTCAATAGCGCGCCGCGTCTCCGGCAAGTACCCGCCGCGGTACGCCATGATCGAGCTCGCCTCCACCTCGCCACCTTTGTGCAAAGGGCCGGTGACCTGCTTGCCGCGCGCGTCTGGACCGGCGAGCGACTGCCGCAAGTAACGAAGCATCATCTCCACGTTGTTGCGCGAGTGGCCGAACACGATCGTCGGGACCTTGGCGCGCACGAGATCGCGCGCGAGCATGACGGCTTGCTTCACGTAGCTCGCACGGATGCCGAGCTCCGCGTTGACCACGGGTGGATTGAACAGGAACACCTTGCGCGAACCGCTGGGCGCGCCGGACTCGTCGATCAGCGCGACGTCCTGTTGCTCCATGCCGAACAGTCGAGCCGCGTGCTCGCGCGGGTTGCCGATCGTGGCGGTGGCTCCGATCAACATGGGCTTGCTGCCGTGGAACTCCGCGACGCGCATCAAGCGGCGAATGACGTTCGCCACGTGAGAGCCGAACACGCCGCGATACATGTGGAGCTCGTCCACGACGACATAGCGGAGGTGCTCGAGCGTGCGCGCCCAGCTCGCGTGATGCGGCAGGATCCCCGTGTGGAGCATGTCCGGGTTCGTGATGATGATGCCGCTCTTCTCACGCGCCGCGCGCCGCGCGTCTGCGGGCGTGTCACCGTCATACGTGACGACCGACGTGGGCATCTCGGCGGCGACCATGAGCTCGGTGAGCGCCGCTTCTTGATCACGCGCGAGCGCCTTGGTGGGAAAGAGGTAAATCGCTCGCGAGCCTGGGTCGTCGTGAAACGCCTGTAAAACAGGCAAATGAAAGCAGAGACTCTTGCCGCTTGCCGTCGGGGTGGCCACGACGAACGAGCGGCGCTCTGCGGCGAGCTCGAGAGCGCGTGCCTGGTGCGAGTAGAGCTGGGTAATCCCTCGCGACCCGAGCGCGCGTCTGAGACCTGCGGCGAGCGTGGGCGGCAGGTCGCGGGTACTCTCGGTCCTGCCTGGGTAGTCCTTCTCGGCCGTGAGACACGGTCGAACCCAGTTCGAGTCGAGCCAGTGCTGGACCACCGCGTCGATCCCTCGAGCCGATCGCCAAGGAGTCTTGCGTTGAAAAGGCTGCGCAGACATGACGCCATACTAAACGGATGTGCGGTATGTCACAACCAAGCCTTTGTGGCGACTCGCGAGAGAATCCGTTAGAAGACCCACCGCCGATGGAAGACAACGAGAAAGCGCCCGACGCCGAGGTCAAGACCGAGGCAGCGACAGAGTCGGAGTCTGAATCGGAGACGGCGACGGAGTCTGAATCGGAGTCGACGGAGTCCGCGCAACCGCCCCCCGATTTCGTGATCGCTCCCGGGATTCCTCGCCTGGGAGTTCCGGCCGGCGCGGGAAGCCACATCCCTGCGGAGGGCGCGCCGAACTACCTCTTCTTGACGCTCGTCAGCGTGTTCACGCTCGGCGTCGACATCGCCTCCAAGAACTGGGCGGAGAAGGCGCTGGAGGTCTACCCGGGGACGATCAGCATCTGGGACAACCACGCCGCGTTCATCTTGGCGAAGAACCGCGGAGGCGCTTGGGGCTTTTTCCAAGGTGCGAGCGAGGCCATTCGCCGCCCGTTCTTCTTGCTCGTCTCCGCTGCGGCGATCGTCTTCATCGTCACGTTGTTTCGACGACTGCAGCCGAAACAGCACGCGCTCCGTTGGGGCTTGCCGCTCGTCATGGGCGGCGCGCTCGGCAATGTCTTCGATCGCATCCGTTATGGTTTCGTCATCGACTTCATCGACGTGCACACGCAGTACAAGGGGGTCGACCACCACTGGCCGACCTTCAACGTCGCGGACATCGCGATCTGCGTCGGCGTCGGTTTGATGGCCGTGGACATGTTCACCTCCAAGCGCCTCAAGCCCATGGCGCCCCTTCAGCCGTCGCCGGCGGTGGAGCCAGCGGTAGAGTCCGCAGTAGAGTCCATCGGGCCCGCGGAGGAGCCCGCACCCGAAGATTCGCTCGAAAAGAAGAGCGAAGTGACCGAAGAGAAGGAAGCGGCCGAGGGGAGCTGAGCGTTG
>JANYHY010000326.1 GCA_025362165.1 Myxococcales bacterium
CTCGTCACCGGCACGCACGAAGACGGCAACGCGATGTGGTACGTCGACCGCGTGCGTCTCACCGAAGAGGCGCCAGGCGCGATCACCCAGACGACGATCCCAGTCACCTCCGCAGACCTCGATTTCATGGGTCCGCCGAGCGAGCCATTCTTCGACAACCACGCGATCCCGCGCATGGCGATCGACGACGGCAAGGGCGAGCTGTTGCAGGCGGAGCGCACCTGGGGCGCATTCACACGCTATGGAGACGTCCGCGATCTTCTCGGCGCGAGCGACGATCGCCTGGTGGTCATGCGACGCGGTGACGGCGTGACGTTGCGCTTCGACAACGTGCCGCGCGCTTCGTCAGGCAAGGCGATGACGGTCTTCATGATGACCGACCTCCTCTTCAAGCCCCGCAAGTGGCTCACCGCCGCCAACGCGACGGACCTCACGGAGAACGTCACGCCGTTGCCCTATCACGGCATGGGTCACTACCCGCCGGATCGCCCGTTCCCCTCGGACGCGACTCATCAAGAGTGTCAGTCGCAAATGCAGACTCGCATCTACGGCAAGGGCGACCCGCGCTGGGGTCGATAATACCCATTCGGACTCCGACCTCAGTGAACTGTCGATGAGATCGTCAGGACTGGACCGTCGACTGTGGTTGCGCCAATGGCGAATCGAGTGGGCACGACACCCGTGACGTTCTCTGGGACGACAAAGCGAATCCTGTTGGATGTCCACGTATCGACGACGGCACTGACTCCGCCAACGGTGACGGAGCCCGGCTGAGCACCGAAGCTCCGACCCGATGCGACGATATGCTGACCTGGGGACGCTTCGAACTTGTCGACTGCATACACGAACGCCATCTCGGGTGTTGGCGTTACGCTTACACTTCCAGATCCGATCGCAACGGCTGCCATCATCGGCTCGTCGAGCAGGTAACTCGGATCCTCGCACTCGGTCCCGAACGTCGGTGGTGCATTGGGCTCGGGTGGTGGCGGTGGTGGCGGAGGCTGCGATCCGCAGGGATCGGATGCAGCCATCATCCACTGCGCTTGAGCCTCTGATGGCGCGAAGTCTATGTAGAACTCGAAGATGGAGTGCGGTTGAACGATGTTGGGCGAGGCGTAGAACCCAGCCGCGCCCTTGGCTTGCTCGAACGACGGCTTGCCATCGCGAAGCACACTGATCGTTTGATTGCCGAACACCCTAATCTCGAGCGCCTCTTTGGTCGCTTGATTGAAGAAGTTGAACCGATTGTAACAACGGTCCGCGATGGCGCCCTGCTTGTTGCGGTGCCAATCGTTCAAGAAGTACAGGCGTGTTCCGCCGTCATTGGCTTGCACTCCTTGCATGTACATGTACGTGAACTTCCCAGTAAGTCTCGGGATAGAGGACCACTCCCAGCTCCGCGGACTGTCGCCAACCCTTGTGAGCGCGAGGTTCGACCATCCGGTGAAGCGGCCGTCGACGCAGAGTAAGTCCATGCAGTCGGTCGAGGGCGGGCTTGTGGGCACGCCAGCCTCGGAGTCCCAAGATGAATCGTCCGTCGGGGCCGGCGCTTCGAAGTAGGACGCTTGGGTCGGGCTGCAAGCGAGCAACAAGCACAGAGATAGCCGCTTCATTACATGTTGATGGCCAGCGGGGGACTGTTCCGTCAGGGATCGCCAAGTTCTATTTGTAATGGAGAGCTCTTCCCGGAGGACTTCCGAGCACGAAATCCTCGGGCTTCGACTGATTGCGTGGCGCACAAAACGGCGAAGCCTCCAGTCGGTAAGACCGGAGGCCGAGTTCGCCGTTATTCAGTTGTTGTAAGAACAGCGCTCTCACGCGTGGTGCGCTGGGAGGGCGAGAGCTCCGCTCACGGCGCCGTTGCTCGCCGCTGGGAGCGCTTGCACCGTTGGTGCATTGGGCGTCGCGACGGGCTGCGGACTAGGCGCAACGCGTGAGCGGCGTTTGCCGACGCCCAGGCGAATCAAGTGATCGCGGCGCGTGATGACCGCGCGCGCTGACTCAGTCCAGTCCTGAACCCAGGCGTGCAGCTCTGTGAGCGCGGCGGTGCGTTCGTCACTGATCGGCGCTGCGTCGGTGACTTCCGGCGCTGCGGTGGTCTCGACGAGGTGCACGAGTGCCTTGGCCTCTTTGCGTTGCTCTTTGGTCACGCCGCGGTGGTCGAGCGTGGCGAGCGCTGCGTGATCGGCCTTGCGCGTGGACTTGCGGTCGGGCGAGCTCTCGAGTGCGTCGAGACGATCGAGGAAGAGCGCGACCGCGACGACCTTGGGCGTGCGCGGATCGCTCACTGCGCCCTCGAAGACGAACGCATGCTGCGCGGGGTGCAAGCGGCGGAGCGCAGGGCGCGTACGCAGGAACATCGTCGATTGCCACGCGGCGATCTTTTGCGTGGCGTCGGCGACAGGACCGGCGTCTGGGGTGAAGCCCGTCGACGCTTGCGGGGCCGAGCATGCGCGCAGCACGAGCGACCAGCCTTGCTGCACATCCGCGGGACCGAAGCCGACCTTCTGCATCTCGGTGCGGATGGT
>JANYHY010000342.1 GCA_025362165.1 Myxococcales bacterium
GCAAATTGGATATTGAGCAGAAATATTGCGTGGGCTAAGTCAAAGCGATGACTACCACATTTATTGAGTTTGCAAGGCTGCATGGCGTGTTGATTGATCGGTTGCCACCAGTCGGGAAAACGACCGCGCGCGCGTAGGCGCCTGACGCGGTCGTCCCCGCGGTGGCCAACACCCCGATGCGACCGCTCTTGGTCGCGGCCACGGCGGCGTGCGCGCCAGGCTCGATGACGCCCAACACCGGCAAATCCAGGTCCGCGCGCAGTCTCTCGGGCGCGACCGCGCTCACCGTGTTGCACGCGATCACGATCGCCTTCACCTCGCGCGACACGAGCCAGTTTGCGCAGCCCATCGCGTAGCGCACCACCGTGCTCGGCGCGCGTGTTCCATAGGGGACGCGCGCGGTGTCACCCAAGTAAACGATGTGCTCGTCTGGCAACAGCGCACGCAGCGCGCGCACGACCGTCAACCCGCCGAGGCCAGAGTCGAAGACCCCGAGAGGCGCATTTCGATCGGGGCGAAGCTTGCTCATGTTTAGAACGTGGTCGTGCCGTTCGCGCACACAGGCTCGGTGCCCTGGCCGTAGTGCTTGTTCGCGAAGTCGATCAGCGTGGGCAGGTCGACGCACGCGGCGTTGTAGGTGAAGCCCCAGCCTGTCGCGGCGATGGGGTTGGTGATCAGCGGATCGGGCGTCATCACGTAGCGAACGCGGACTCCTGGTGTGTTCGCGCAGAGCGGGTCGGCAGGGATCGCTGCGGCGGTCTTGCGCAAGCCGTCGCGAAGCTTGTCACACGCCGTGCCGCCATCGCCGCCGTCGACGATCGCAGTGCCCGCATCCGGCAGCAGCGCGCAGTTGTAGAGAAGGATCACCGCGCCGTGCTCGAGGTCGTGCACGTAGTACCTGCGATCCACCGGATCTGGGAACTCCTGGAACGCAGCCCAAATCGGGTAGTGCGGACCGCTGGATGGAGGGTTGGAGTTGTAGGTGACGTCAGTCCCGATCGCGACGTGCACGCCGTCGAGGACCGGCGGCGACTCGATCGTCACCAGACAGCTCGCCTCGGGATGATACGGCTCGTCGAGCCTCGCACGATCGAGCTGCGCAGCCTCAGCGTGATCGAAGCTCGCGTCGAGGAGCGGGCTGTTGGACGTATGGCCACCACACGCAATGAACGCGATGCCGAGAGACGGAAGCGTCAAGCCCAACACGAAGACGGCGCCGCGGAAGCTCACGCTCCGCATTGTAGCTCGCTTGGTGGCGAGCCGTAGGAGAACTGAAGCGCTTTACGACGGGGTGGGATGGTGGTGCAGTCTGCGGCGTGAACGTCTTGTCGACCCTGTCGTTGATCTCGCTGAGGATCGTGCGGATCAGCCTCCGCGCGCTCGCGTGGGCACGCCAGTTCTTCTTGATCGACTGGATCGTGCGGCTGCAGCGCGGTCTTCGTCGCCACAACGCGTTCCTCGCGGCGTCCGCGATGGCGTTCAACTTCTTCTTGAGCTTCATTCCGATCCTCGCATTGCTCGGCTACATCCTTGGACACTTCGTGCGTGAGCGCGGCGTCGCGGAGTTCTTGAAGCCGCTCGGAGACGCGGTGCCCTTCGCGAGCGAGATCGCAGGCAACGAGCTTGAGCGTATGGCGGGAGCTTCGGTCACAGTCGCGCCGGTGAGCATCATCGGCTTCTTGTGGGTGACGAGCTCCGGGACCTCGAGCCTCATCGACACGTTCGAGCTCGCGCTGGGCGCGAAGCGTCGCGCCTGGTACCTCCAGCGCTTCATCGCGCTCGTGTGGGTGGTGGTCGTGCTCGCGCTCATCTCGAGCACGCTTTGGACGGCGATGCGCGTCGACAAATACTTGGGAGACGAGTCGCTCCCGATCGATCGCCGCGTGACCGCGCTCCTGGGCTCGTGGGAGCCGTGGGGCGTCTTGCTCGCGCTCGCCGTCCTCGCGGTGACGGCCCTCGCCGTGCTCTATCGCTACGGCGTCGAACATCCGACTGGACGTCGCCGCGTCGCGTTGCCAGGAGCGCTCATCGCGACGATCGGGTCGTCGCTCGTGACCTGGGGTTTCAGCGCTTATGTGCGCAACCTCGCCAAGTACGCAGTGTTCTACGGCAGCCTCGCCGCGGTCGCGACGATCCTCGTTTGGCTCTACCTGATCAGCCTCGCGCTGTTGCTCGGCGCAGAGCTCAACGCGCAGCTCGAGATGAAGCGCATCGTGCTCGCGCCTCCGCTCCCAGCGGATGACGTGGCGCGCGGGTAGCGCTCGAGTCACAGTTTATGTGAGGCAACAACAACATGATTCGAGAGCGTGTCGCGCAGTTGGCGATTCTGTCCTCTCTTTTGATCGCAGGATGCGGGCGAGCGGCCCCCGCAGAGAATCCATCGGCGCTCCGCAGAGCTGCCAGAGGAGTGGTCGCAGTAGCGACGCGGCACTCGGAGGATGGCAGCGTGACTCTGTGCAGCGGGACGCTCGTCGCTCCGAACCTCGTGCTCACCGCGCGCCACTGCGTCTCGGACGCGCTGACGCAGACACCAGCGTGCGACTCTCGTGGTGAGTCTCACAACGGCGCGCACGTCGCACGCGACGCCGACCCTCACGCGATCGAGATCTTCACGGGCACGCACATCGATGTCGCGGTCGACGCCGCTCGCGCTCACGCGGAGCGCACCGTGCACCCGACGACGAGCATCATCTGCGACGCGGACGTGGCCTTCTTGGTGCTCGATCGCTCGATCGACGACGTCGAGATCTTACCGATGCGTTTGACCGGAGGCGTCGAGTCAGGTGACTTCGTCGTGCCTGTCGGCTTCGGCGGCGGCGCCACCGGTGACATCGGCACGCGAGTGCCGCGCGCAAGCAGCGAGATCCTCTCCGTAGGCCCAGGCTCCAACCACAACACTGGCGCCGTGTTGGGTCCCCGCGAGTTCGAGGTCCAGACGGCCACATGCCGCGGCGACTCGGGCGGACCCGCTCTCGACGCTCGCACTGGCGAGGTCGTCGGCGTCGTCTCCCGCGGCGCGAGCTGCTGGTCCGACGGAAACCATGTCTACACGCGCGTCGACGCCTATTCGCGCCTCGCGATCAACGCGCTCGACCAAGCACGCCGCGCCAGCCTCGCCCACCTCGCGAGGAGGTGACTCAGGTCTTCTTCGAGAGGCCGAGCTCTTTCATGACCTTCTGCAGATCCTCCCAAGCCTCGCGTTTGTTCTGCTGCTGCTGGGGACCTTCGCGGACCAGGTACGATGGGTGATACGTGGGCATCACGAGCGTCCTGGCTTTGTAGAGCTTCCATTGGCCGCGCAGCTTGGTGACGCCTATGGATGTGCCGAGCAACGTGGAGATCGCGGTGTTGCCCATCGCCACGATCACCTTCGGGTCGACGCTCTCGAGTTGCTCGTGCAGGTAGGGGACACACGCGGAGATCTCCTCGGGGAGCGGCGTGCGATTGCCGGGCGGTCGGCACTTGATGATGTTGCAGATGTACACGTCGCTCTCGGGTGAGAGGCCCATCGCCGCGATCATCTTGTCGAGGAGCTGTCCTGCTTTTCCGACGAAGGGCAGACCCTGCTCGTCCTCGTCTGCACCAGGAGCCTCACCGATGAAGCAAATTTTGGCGACAGGGTTGCCGCGCGCGAACACGGTGTTCTTGCGCGTCCGTGACAACGCGCACTTCTCGCAGGAGCTCACCTCGGCTGCAACGACATCGAGTGGTCTGTGTGTAGCGACGGCGCCGGCGGGACGAGCGATGGCCGCGCTCGACGGGCTGGGCACGCTGGGCGCAGTGACGACGTGAACGTTGGCGGCCGCGCTCACCTTCGTGGCCTTGGGGATGCCCCACGCGCCCGTGTCTTCTTGCACCTCGAGGTAAGCGCGCAGAGAAGCGGCGACGCTCGCGAGCTCAGCCCTCAAATCATCAGACATCCACTCCTCCGGCTATCCGACGCGAGCTTCGGCGACAACCCTGGCAAACTTCAGAAGGCGACTTAGGTTGGCTTCATGGCCAGATCTGCCCGCCTTAGTCATCGCAAGAAGCTCGGTTATATCGGCTCATTTGCCCGCTTCTTCAAGGACAAGGAGGCGTCGCTCATGGGCAAGCTCTTCGTCCTCGCGACGCTCGCGTACGTCGTCTGGCCGATCGATTTCATCCCAGACGTGGCCCCCGTGATCG
>JANYHY010000378.1 GCA_025362165.1 Myxococcales bacterium
GACTGGTCGAGCTCGGAGGTGAGAAGACCCCCGCAGCACCAAGCGCGACTCCCACTCCGGCGAGCACGCCGACCGTGACGAGCGTCCATGTGCCCCACGTTGGCCACGCGAAGTGGTGAGGCTCGGGGTTTGGTGACGACGTTCGCGCGAGACGACGCCACATGACCGGCGGATCGCACACCTCTCGACTGCACGTCGAGACCATGATCGATCCATCCGCGACAGAGCGCGCAGCGATCCACGAAGGACACTCGGCCCGCGGCGCAGAGGTCGTCTCGCTGCTCGTTTGAAGCGAAGACAAATCCAATGCTGAGCAAGGGCGCGCGCCCCTCACGGACACCCGCACGATCGACCCCGCGGCGATCGATACCCAGCTCGCGAAGAGCGCACGACCGCCCACTTCGACGCGCAATTGATGGGTCCCTTCAAGCGCGCTGCGGTCGCCGTTCGCCGCCTCAACTCCGTCCCACACCATCTTCGCGCCCTCGGGGACCTCAGCGGATACCGTGTAGGGTACAGGCTTTGATTTCGTTTCGAACGAAATTTCAGTGACGCCCGCCACTCGGCCTCCGTCAAGCGTCCGCGCCTGCTCCCAAGCGGCGATCGCGCGCTCCTCGCTCTTGGGGTCGAGGCGAGACCACCGCGACGACCACGCGCGCTGCACCTCGGCCATGAGCCAAGCCGCTTGCGGCAGGGCCGGATGATCATGGAGAGCGTGTTCCGCGCGTGCGAGCGCGAGCTCCGCTCCGGCGGCGTCGAGCTTGGCGATCGCGTCCTTCGCACGCTGCAGATCGAGCTCGATCTCCAAGGCGAGCGCAGGATCCACGTCGATCGTGCGGAGGCCTTCGTCCGATGGTGCGACGATCGCCAAGCCACGCGCGCGTGCCCAGTCGCCGAGCGTCTCGCGACCCTCGGGTGTGGGCGCTTCCAGCCAAACGACCGTCGCCGCGTCGGTCACCGCTTGGCCTTGGCAGCCTTCTTCTTCGCGGGAGCCTTCTTGGCGGGGGCCTTCTTCGCCGCCTTCTTCTTCGGCGTTGACTCGGCCTCACCCATCAGCGCCGCGAGCACTTGCTCGTCGTGGCCGTCCACCTTCACGCTCTTCCAAGCCTTCACGATGAGCCCGTCGCGAATCAAGAACGTGCTCCGGATCACGCCCAGCACCTTCTTGCCGTACATGACCTTCTCTCCATAAGCGCCGTACGCTTTGTGCGTCGCGAGATCAGGATCGGAGAGCAGAGGGATGGTGAGCGCGTACTTGTCGCGGAACCGGCCGTGGCTCTCGATCGAGTCCTTCGAAACTCCGACCACGGTCGCGCCGGCCTTTGCGAGCTCCGCCGCACGTTTGGTGAACGCGATCGCCTCGCGCGTGCAGCCGGGCGTGTCGTTTCTCGGATAGAAATAGAGAACGAGCGCCTTGCCTGCGAAATCGGACAAGGAGACGGTTTTGTTCGCGTGGGAGGTCAGCTTGAAGCTCGGGGCTTTGGTCTGGGGCATGTCTACTCTCGAAGCTCAGAGGGACTGTTGAGGTGTCGACACAAGTTTTGTTGTCTGCGCGACGCCTAAAAATAGATATCCTGTTCGAAGCGCCCTTCTAAGACTTTTCCCGCTTGGCCCTCGAGTGGCCCAACGTTTACGCGCAAACCCAGAGGCCCCCCCGCTCGTGCAGCTCAATTTCGCCGGAAGAGAAGTCACGATCAAGCTCGTCTATTACGGCCCTGCGCTCAGCGGCAAGACGACGAACCTGCGCTCTCTTCACCAGCTCACGAGCGACGAGAGCCGCGGACGCTTGATGACGCTCGAGACGCGCGACGACCGCACGCTCTTCTTCGACATGCTGCCGCTCGTGTTTCGCGCGGAGGGGCCGGTCCAGAAGAGCGGCGAGCGCAGCTACACGCCGAGCGAAGCTAGCGGCGGGATGAGCGTGCGCGTAAAGGTGTTCACCGTCCCCGGTCAGGTCCTGCACAGCGCGACGCGCAGGCTGGTTTTGCAGGGCGCCGACGGCGTCGCATTCATCGCTGACTCGCAGCTCTCGGAGACAGAGAACAACGCGGCGTCGTTCCTCGACCTGCGCTCGAACCTCAAAGAGATGGGGATGAGCCTGCGCGAGATGCCGCTCGTCATCCAGTTCAACAAACGCGATCTGCCCAACGTTCGCCCGGATGCGGAGGTCGAGCAGTTGGCCAAGCGCGGGCGCGAGCCTGTGTTCAAGGCGAGCGCGTTGAAGGGGGAAGGTGTCCTCGAGAGTTTCTTCGGCTTGCTCCACCTCACATGGACGCGGCTCGAGGCCGAGCATCAGCTCTCGCGCTCGCTCGGTCTCGAGGCAGACGAGTTCTTGCCCGTCGCCGCGCGCAAGCTCGGCATCAAGCGCGACGTTCAATCGCTGCTCGCGTCGTGCTTGGGCAATGGATTAAACCCTCCTCCGCGGGAGGTGAAGTGATGCAGGACGCTCGCCCGCCCATGCCCTCACTCGATCTCGAGGGCGCGCGCGTCAGGCTCGAAGAGCTCGTCGACCGCGTGGCGCTCGGCGAGCTTTGCCAGAGCTTTTATGCGCTGTTCGGCATCGCCGTTCGCATCTATTCGAGCGACGGAGCGCTGCTCGCCGACACCTCGAGCGAGCACGACGTCTGCGCATATGTGAACTCGATCGCGGCAGGGCGCGCGGCTTGCGGCGCGACGGTCAGCTCGGTCAAGCTCACGGAGCCGGACGAGACCGGGATGAGCGTGCATCCGTGCTTCACGGGCAACGCATACCGCATCGTCGCCATCGAGTACGAGGGCCGCCGCATCGGTCGCGTCATCCTCGGGCCGTTCTTGCCGGTGGAGGTGCAAGAGGTTCCGTCGTCGTTCCTCGATCTCGATCCGTCCATCGATCCGGAGCGCGCCAAGAGTCTCCTCGTGCGCGTGCCCCGCGCAAAGCCCGAGACCATCTCGCGCATCGCCAAGCACCTTCGCAGCGCGCTCGATTTAATTCTCTTCAGTGGACACAAGACGCTGCTCACCAGTCAAATGCACCTCGCGAGCGTGCGGGAGAGCTACCGCGAGCTCGAGGAGAGAGGAAAGAAGCTGCAAGAGGCGTTCGACAAGCTCAAGGAGCTCGATCGGCTCAAGTCCAATTTTCTCGCGACAGTCAGCCACGAGCTGCGCACGCCGCTCACGAGCATCATCGGCTACAGCGAGATGCTCTCGGAGGGGATCGCAGGACCGATGTCCGCCGAGCAGACCGAGTTCGTCAACACCATCCACGAGAAGGGCAACCAGCTGCTCGGGCTCATCCAGAGCCTGCTCGACCTCTCGAAGCTGGAGAGCGGCACGATGAGCGTCCGCCGCGAGACGCTCCGAGTCGAGGACGTCCTCGGCGAAGTGATGAAGACGCTCATCCCAGCTGCCCGAAAGAAGAACGTCCAGCTGAAGCTGGATAGCAACGGGACTTTGCCTGAAATTCGCGGTGACGCCGAGCGCTTGCGACAAGTCTTCACCAACCTCGGGGACAACGCGCTCAAGTTCACGCGTGACGGCGGAACGGTCACGCTCCGCGCGCGGGCGACGGGGCGTAGCGGCGACGACGACGAGGACGGCTTCGCGCTCCTCGCACCGGCGCGCTCGATGATCGAGGTCGCCGTGATGGACACGGGCATCGGCATCCCAGTCGCCGAGCGAGAAAAAGTCTTCGACGCCTTCTACCAAGTCGACTCCTCGTCGACGCGCGAGTTCGGTGGCACGGGCTTGGGCCTGTCGATCGTCAAGCGGCTCGTCGAGGCGCACGACGGGACCATCCGCATCGACGACAACCAACCACGCGGCGCCGTGTTCGTCGTCACGCTGCCGACAGCACGCGAGTAGCCGATGAGCGAGCGGTCGCGCATCGCGAAGCTGGCGACCATATTGTCAAAAGAAAATGCAGGCGTCTCCCTCGGCATCGGCGATGACGCAGCCGTGCTCACGCCTCCTCCTGGCCAGTTGGTATGGACAGTGGACGCGCAGGTTGAGGGCGTGCATTTTCGGCTAGAATGGCTCACTCCTGAGGACCTGGGGTGGCGAAGCGTGATGGCCGCGGCGAGTGATCTCGCAGCGATGGGCGCACGTCCGTGGTGCGCGCTCGCGAGCCTCGTATTGCCAAAAGACCATTCAGAAGAATCTTTTGAAGCGATCATTCGAGGGCAGCGCGCCGCTTGCGACAGACTCGGCGGCTCGCTCGTGGGTGGCAATCTCGCTCGCGGCGAGCAAGTGTCGTTGACGACGACGTGGCTGGGCACGACGCCGCGCGCGCTCACGCGTTCGGGCGCTCGCGCGGGAGATCGCGTGTGGCTCGCCGGCAGCGTCGGCCTCGCGGCGTGTGGACTGCGAGCCATCGAAGGTGGGAACGCAGTCCCCGAGATGGCGCTCGTGGCGTGGCGGCGACCGCGCGCTCTGATCGACGCAGGCCAGCGCGCGATCCAGCATGGAACAGCCGCGATCGACGTCTCGGATGGGCTCGCGGGTGACGTGGATCACCTCGCGAGGTCGAGCGCCAAGAAGGTCATCCTCGACGCTTCGGCGCTGCTGACTGCGCTCCCGCCTGCGCTGATCGTCGGCGCGCGGTCGCTCGACCGAGATCCGCTCGACCTCGCGCTGTACGGCGGGGAGGACTATGCGCTCGTGTGCACGAGCGCCCAGTCGATCGACGGGTTCGTCGAGATCGGCGAGGTCACCGATGGCGATGGAACATGGTTACGCGACGGCGCCAGCCTACGCCGCCTCCCGCTTAGCGGCTTCGACCATTTCGCTTGAAGCGACTCAGAGTCCTTGGCAAACCGGAGGGATCGTCTTGCCGGCGAGCATCGTGCGCATCGGCGCCAGCTCGGGAGCTTGACCCCCGGCCGTCGGCCCGAGGCTCATCGCCGCCTGATCGCAGAACATCGCCGCGTTGTTGATGTTCATCGCCTCGGGCGAGTTGCCCATGGTCTTGGCTTGTTTGCGGAGCGCGTCGCAACACTGCTTGGCTCGAAGTTGGTTGGCGTTCATGCCAGGCCCTGTCCACTTCGGCTTGGAAGCGTCCGAGGCGTCCGCGTCTGCTCCGGCGTCGTCCTCGAGCGTGGTCAATTGGGTCTCCGTCGCGCTCGGCGTCGGCGTGGGGGCAGGCGCTGCGTCCACGACTGGAGGCGGGTCCTTCTTGGGGCAACCCGCGAGCACAAGGGGCAGGACACTCGCGATAGCGAGCGCGAACAACGAGCGGCGCATTTGTCTCATGGAGCGAGGACGCTACCGTAGAAGTGCGGTTCCGCAAACTCCAAGTCGTGTCCACGAGCGGTGGATGCTTGGTCCTCCAGATTCAGGATGCGGCTTCGTCAAGTCTCGCGACGGTCTGTTCGAGTGACGCAACGAAGTGTCCGGGGCTGAGCGCGGCGGAGTACATCGCGCCCGCTTCGAACGCGACATCGGTCACCGCATCGCCGAGGCGCGCGCGCACGAAGCTCTCGTCTCCCCAAACTCCAGGTGGTGTGAAGCCGGCTGGAGGCGGCGGTGAGAAGGACGCCGGCGCGCTCGCTCCAAGAGATCGGGCGTCAAGTCCAAGCCGGTGACGCGCGCTCCGATCCTCGCCGCCGTGACGGCGACGACTCCGGTGCCGGTCGCGACATCGAGCACGCGTGCTCCGTCGACGATCTTCGCGAACCGCACGAGGTTCGCCGCGGGAACGGCGGTCGAGACCTCCGTGGGAGCGAAGTGCGTCCAGCCCTCACGCTGACCAGCCTTGAATTGGGCGAAAGCTTCAGTCGACATGGTTCCTCAAACGACGAAGGCGGCCCCCTCTCGAGAGCCGCCTCCTGCGAGAGCTAGCAAGAGCGTCAGCTGCAGCCCATCGAGTTGCCGCAGTTGAGGCACTTGTAGCACGCGCCGTTGCGCACCGTGATGTGCCCGCATCCGTCGCACACCGGCGCGTCGCCCATCATCTGATCGAGCTGCGCGTCGAGCGCCGAGCCGTGCGTGGGGCTGCCCACTGTGGTCGCGCGATCACTCGTCGAGCTCTGCGCGGCCAGCAGCGGTGTCTCTTCCACGGCCGGGATCTCCATCGGTCGCATCGACGGCGGGTCCACCGGGATGAGACCTTCAGCGCGCTCGTCGACCGACTTGTTGTCAGCCTCGGGCTTCACGTGCGCCAAATCGTATCGCCCGAGGTACTCGATGCCGAGCACGCGGAAGAGGTAGTCGACGATCGACGTCGCGATCTTGACGTTCGGGTGCCCCTCCACTGTGCCTTGGGGCTCGAACCGAGTGAACGTGAACTGCTCCACGTAGGTCTGGAGCGGCACGCCGTATTGCAGGCCGATCGACACGCTCATCGCGAAGCAGTTCATCAACGAGCGGAAGGCAGCGCCCTCTTTGTGCATGTCGATGAAGATCTCGCCGAGCGTCCCGTCCGTGTATTCGCCGGTGCGCAGGAAGATCTTGTGACCGCCGACGCGCGCCTCTTGCGTGAAGCCTCGTCGCTTCTTCGGCAAGCGAACACGCAGGCCGTGGGGGCGCGTGAGCGGCAGGTTGAGCTGCATCGTCTCTTGCTGGTTGTCGTTGAGCGGCAGAGGTGAGAGCGCCTCTGCTGCGGCGGCTCTCTTGGCCTCGAGCGCGTCGTCCTTGCTCTCCTTGCCGGAGGTGGACAACGGCTGCGATGCCTTGCATCCATCGCGATACAGCGCCACGGCCTTGAGACCGAGCCGCCAGCCTTCTTCGTAGATCTTGGCGACCTCGTCGACGGTCGCTTCGTTGGGCAGGTTGACCGTCTTGCTAATCGCACCCGAGAGGAACGGCTGCGCGGCGGCCATCATCTTGACGTGGCTCATCGGCGCGAGGAAGCGCTGCCCTGTCTTGCCGCAGCGGTTCGCGCAGTCGAACACGGCGAGGTGCTCTTCGCGCAGGTAAGGCGCGCCCTCGACCGTCATGCGACCGACGATCACGTCGCTCGCTTCGTCGATCTGCGCTTGGGTGAAGCCGAGGTGCTTGAGGAGCGACGTCTTGCTCGACAGCACACCGAGCCGGGTCATCGCCTCTTCGCCGAGGACCCAACCCGCGAACGCGCTCTCGAGATCGAACACGCCGATGATCGCGGTCTCGACCTTCGCCATGTCGGCGTCGGTGAGGCCCTTCTCTTTGAGCGTGCGACGGTTGATGTGCGGCGCGCCGAGCAGAGTGTTGGTGCCCGTCACGTACGCGACGATCTCTTGGACCTCCGCAGGCGAGTAGCCGAGGTTCGCGAGCGCGCCAGGCACGGACTGGTTCACGATCTTGAAGTACCCGCCGCCCGCGAGCTTCTTGAACTTCACCAACGCGAAATCAGGCTCGATTCCCGTGGTGTCGCAGTCCATGAGCAGACCGATCGTGCCTGTCGGCGCGAGGACGGTCGACTGCGCGTTGCGGTAGCCGTGGCTCTCGCCGAGTCGCACCGCTGCGTCCCAATCCTCGCAAGCTGCTTTGTAGAGGTTGGTCGGGCACTGCTCGCGATGAATCGCATAAGCCGCGTCGCGGTGCATGTTCATCACGCGCAACATCGGCTCGCGGTTGGCTGAATAGCCTGCAAACGGACCCTTGGTCGCCGCCATCTCTGCGCTCGTCTTGTACGCGTGACCGCACATGATTGCGGTGAGCGCTGCGGCGATCGTTCGACCCTTGTCGCTGTCGTAAGGCACGCCGAGCATCATCAACAAGCTGCCGAGGTTTGCGTAGCCAAGGCCGAGTGGGCGGTAGTCGTGGCTGTTCTTCGCGATGTTCGCGGTGGGATAGCTCGACAGATCGACCAAGATCTCCTGCGCGATGAGGAACGTCTTGCACGCGTGGCGGTAACCATCGACGTCGAACGAACTATCGTCGTTCAAGAACTTGGTGAGGTTGACGCTCGCGAGGTTGCACGCGCTGTCGTCGAGGAACATGTACTCACTGCACGGGTTCGACGCGTTGATGCGCGAGGTGTTCGGGCAGGTGTGCCAGCGGTTGATCGTCGAGTCGTATTGAACGCCCGGATCGGCGCAGCCCCAAGCGGCCTCCGCGACTTGCATCCAGAGGTTCTTCGCGTCGAGCGTGTCGACGACGGCGCCCGTGGTGCGCGCGATCGTCTGCCACTTGCCGCCCGCGAGCGCGGCTCGCATGAAGTCGTCCGTCACGCGGACGGAGTTGTTCGAGTTCTGGCCGCTGATCGTGTGGTAAGCCTCTCCGTTGAAGTCACTCGAGAAGCCCGCCGCGATCAGCGCGTGTGCCTTCTTCTCTTCGCGGATCTTCCAGTTGATGAAGTCCTCGATTTCAGGGTGGTCCATGTCGAGGCAGACCATCTTGGCGGCGCGTCGCGTGGTGCCGCCGGACTTGGTCGCGCCCGCCGCGCGATCGAACACCTCGAGGAAGCTCATGAGGCCGCTCGACGTGCCGCCGCCTGACAGCTTCTCCTGCTTGGCGCGGATGGTGCTGAAGTTGGTGCCGGTGCCCGAGCCATACTTGAAGAGGCGAGCCTCGTTCTTGACGAGCTCGTAGATGCCCATCAAGTCGTCTTTTGCGGTCTGGATGAAGCAAGCGGAGCACTGCGGACGCTCATACGCCGACGTCGTCTCGTAGACGCCGTCGATGTCGTTGCCGCGCTCGCGGGTGTGCGTGCCGTCCATGTCCCAGGCCCAGTTTCCGCCCGAGCCCTCGATGCCGTACTCGTGGAAGAGGCCGCAGTTGAACCACACGGGTGAGTTGAATGCGCCGTACTGGTGGACGAGGAGCCACGAGAGCTCTGCCTCGAACGTGTCCGCGTCTGCGCCAGTCGCGAAGTAGCCAGTGAACTGCTCGCCCGCCGCGCGGATCGTGTGAGCGATGCGGTGAACGACCTGACGAACGCTGCGCTCGCCCTGCGCCTTGTCGCCGTGGAGACCGGCCTTTCGGAAATACTTCGAGATGACGATGTCTGTCGCGAGCTGGCTCCACTCCGCGGGGATCTCGGCGCCTTCCATCTTGAAGACGATCGAGCCGTCTGGGTTCGTGATGATGCTGGAGCGGCGTTCGTAGGTCAGCGGCATGTTCGCAGGACCAGGCGCGCCCGCCGCGAGAGGGTCGATGCCGGGCTTGGTGTTCACGCGCAGCATCGGCACGCCGGGTCCGCGGTGGGCTCGAACCGATTTCTCGACTGACACAGCCGGCGCGGTCGCTGCTGCACGACGTGTCTTGTCTTTCTTGAGCGCGGAGCTCTTCTTGGTCGCTTGCGTCATGCCGTGTCCGTTGGTCGATTGTGCCATGTTCGCCTCCACATTCCTTCGCTTCGAAACCGTCTCCCACGCCCACTACCTGGCAGACCGCTCGTGCTAGCCATCTGCAGACAAAACCAATCACCGCCCCTGACGCCTCGCGTCAGAACGATGAACCCCTCACTAGAAGAAAGAGCGCCACCAGCGATGTACACGGTCGCTCGCTCAGGAGCGCGCGTGTTCAGTCAGTGGCTCAAATCAAACACACGCACTCTTGTCACGCCTCTCTCAACCTTCGTCACACCTTCTAGGCCGCACTGCAGCCCGCTCAGGCGGAGGAGCCATATAACCCCAAGATGTAGCGGTGCGCAACCATTCTTCAACACAAAATGTGGTGGCTGGGTTGGGCTCGTCTCGTCGTCGCAGCAACACCGCGAAACCATGAGGTCCACTGAACCTACGCGCCCGCGTGAACACACGATGGGCACCGGACATCCCCGGCTTGTTCAGTGGTTTTCCACAGGCGCCACTATTCGAGCGACGCGGCTGGGTCTGCGGGGATCGTCTTGATCGTCTTGAAGTCCTGCTGAGGATCCACGACGACGACCTCTCCAAAGTGCGCGAGCTTGGGTCCCAAGACATCTACGTCGCCCGAGACGATGACCAGAACCTTGTCGCTCGCGAAGAGCTTCTTGGCCGCCGTGACCGAGCGCGCGTTGTCCACCCCGCGAACTTGGGAGCGGTAGCTGTCCCAGTAGCCGTCGGGGAGCCCGAGCGCCGTCTGCGCGACGACGAGATCCGCGACCGCGCCGATCGTTTCCATGCGCACCGCGAAGATGTCGCTCAAATAGCGTGTCGCAGACGCGACCTCGGCGTCGTCGATGGGTTGGCTCGCGATCTTGTCATAGTTGTCCAAGATGCCTTGCACGGCCAAGCCTGTCTTCTTGGTCTCCGTTCCGGCGTACGCCATCAGAGCTTGCGGTCCGTGGCCGAGCTCCAAGATCGAAGAGCGCGTGTTGTAGGCGAGCGAGCGCTGCTCGCGCACGTCCATGAACAAGCGGCTCGCGACGCCACCGCCGAGGATCTGGTTGGCGACGCGTAGATCAGGCCAATCGGTGGACCTTCGCTCGGGCGCGACGCTCGCGATGAACACGTCGCTCTGCGTGCTGCCTGGGCGCGCAGCGAGCACGACCCTGCGCTTGGCGACAGGCGTGGGCGCAGGGAAGTCGACCTTCGGCACTTCGCCGCCGGTGAGCTTGCCGAAGTACTTGTCGACCATCGAGCTCGCGCCCGCCGCGTCCACGTCTCCCGCCAACACGACGTTCATGTTCTTGGGCACGAAGAACTTCCTGTGGAACTCAGTGATGGCGCCTCTGTTCACCTTCGAGATCTCGGAGGCGGTGGCGTCGTACGTCGCGTAGGGGCTCGTGGTCGGATACAGCTCGCGGAACAACAGTCGCGTCGCAGCCCATTGCCCGCTCGCGCGCGCGTTCTCCTGTGCCTCGTCGGACATGCGAGCCTTCAAGTTGCCGAGCTCGTGATCGTCGAACCGCGGAGAGCCCACGACCTGCGCCAGCAGTCCGAGCGCCTCTTCTAGATGACTCTTGATGACCGCGAGCGAGATCACCGTGCGATCGAAGTCGGTGTCGACCGAGAGAGACGCGCCGAGCGACTCGATCCGCTCCGCCAGCTGGGGCGCGCTGAGCAACTTGGTGCCGCCGTCCTTGAGCATCTCCGCCGTGATCGTCGCGAGCGCCGGACCGCCGTAGCTCATGCCCGCACCCACTAGTATTCGCACGTGCACCAGCGGCAGCGCGTGAGACTCCACGACCGCCACACCGAGTCCGTTCGCGAGCGCCTTCTTCGCGACTGCAGGGAAGGGCGACGGCTTGCTCGCGCTCGAAGGCGGCGGGTTCTGCTTGCCGCTCTTGCCGTTCTGCTTCTGGATCTTCGTCGTGTCGCGCACGGGGATATCGACCTTCAACGGGCCGATGCTCGCGACGTTGCCGCCCCCGCAGGCCATCAACGCACCCAGCATCAGCACGATCGATCGGCGGCTCACTTCTTCACCTCGGGCTTGGTCACTTCCGGCTTCTTCGCAGGTGGCTTCGGCGCGACGGGCTCCTCTTTGGGTTTTACCTCGATGCGATTGCGCCGATTGGCAACTAGATACTTGGCAGTCACGCGCTTGATGTCGTCCTTGGTCACCGCCTGGTATTTTGCGAGCTCGCTCTTCAGCAGCGTGGCATCTCCCCAATAGAGCTCGAACTCCGCGAGGCGCTGCGCTCGTCCAATGTTGGTCTGGAGGCTCATGATGAAATGCGTCTCGAGGCGCGTCTTGAGCTTGCTCATCTCAGCATCGGTCGGCGGAGCCTGACCGAGCCGCGCGAGCTCCTCGTCGACGACGCGCTCGACGTCCGCGAGCTTCGCGCCCGAGGACAGCTTCGCGCTGATCTCGAACATGTCCGGCCCGCGGTGATCCTCCGTGTCAGCGCCGACGTCCACGCACCAAGCGCGGTCGTGCACGAGGTTCTTGTAGAGGCGAGAGCTCTCTCCGTCGCTCAACAGCATCGCGGCGAGCTCCAGCGCGTAGTGATCCTTGTCGCGCGCGGGAGGGATCGCCCAAGCCTCGAGCACGGCAGGCAGCTTCGCGTGCTCGTCGATCTCGACTTTGTCGCGCGCCTTGGTCTGCTCCGGCATCGGTCCCGGCTCGTATTTGGGTATCGACGATTGAGCTCTAGCCTCACCGAAATATCGCTGCACGTACTGCGCGGCCTCGTCCGGATCGAAGTCGCCTGCGATCGAAACGACGGCGTTGTTCGGCGCGTAATACTGATCGTGAAAGGCCTTCACCCACTCCAGCTGCGCGGCGTCGAGGTCTGCCATGGTCCCGATCGCGGGGTGCTCGTATGGCCAATATCCCTTGAACACCAGCTCCTGCAGACTGAGCTCGCTCGGCACGTAGGGCTGGTTCGAGACGCGCATCCGGAACTCTTCTTCGACGACCTTGCGCTGGTTCTCGAAGTTGAACTGCGTGATGTCGAGCGTCTTCATGCGATCCGCTTCGAGCCACGTCGCGAGCGCGAGCTCCGACTGCGGGAGCATCTCGAAGTAGTTCGTTCGGTCCTCGCTCGTCGAGCCGTTGAGCGTGCCACCGTGGCTCGTCACGAGCTTGAAGTGGTCTCCGCGCGCGACGTTCGCCGAGCCTTGGACCATCATGTGCTCGAAGAGGTGGGCGAAGCCGGAGTGCCCGCGCTCCTCGTTGCGACCTGCCACGTCGTAGACCACGTCCACGGCGATCGTCGGCGACACGTGATCGGGAGCGAGCACCACGCGCAGGCCGTTGTCGAGCTTGCTCCTGCGAATATCGAGCTGGATCGCGGAGGCCGCGCTCGCCTTCGGGGCTGCGCTGCTCGCCGGGGGCGCGACGACGGCGCTCGGCGTGGGCTTGGTCGCCGCCGCAGGCTTGTTGTCGGCGAGCGAGACGAGCGGGATGCAGAGTCCGAGTGCAGTGAGCGCGGCAGTTCTTCGCTGGATCATTGGGTGCTTTATCGCACGCGTCGCGGCGCGCGGGTAGCCCAGCGATCGCCGTACCAAAAAAGACTTTGACAGCGCAGGCGAGATCCAATAGGTAACCGATCAGTTACCTATGAACGCAGCAACCAAAGCCGACGTCTACCGCGCCATCGCGGATCCCACCCGCCGCGCCATCCTCGACCGCTTGAGGGCAGGCGGTGCACCTGTCAACGCGCTCGCAGCGGACTTCGCGCAGACGCGCCCCGCGATCAGCAAGCACCTGCGCGTGCTCAAGCAGGCGCGCCTCGTGAAGGAGCAGCGCATAGGCAGAGAGCGCGTCTACAGGCTCGAGCCGCTCCCGCTCCAGCAAGTCGTCGGCTGGTTGGAGGGCTATCGGGCCATGTGGCAGACCAACTTGGACAACCTCAAGCGACACTTGGAGAAGAAATGAACCTGAAAAACAGCCGCGCAAAGTCAGTTGCAGATCTCAATCGCGGGACGATCCTCGCGCGCGTCGAGATCGAGAC
>JANYHY010000392.1 GCA_025362165.1 Myxococcales bacterium
AGCTTCAGCTCCGGCGCACCGGCGAGCACCGCAGTGATGACGTGCGCTGCGAGATCGTCCGAGCGCATGTTCGCGAGCGAGCCTTTGTGTCTTCCGATGGGCGTTCGGGCGGCTTGGACGATGTACGCGGCCTGCATGGCCGGAGAAGACAACCGCAACGTTGCGCGCATGGCGGCGCTGCTCGCAGGTTTGGCGTACGAGGTGCCCGCGGTCACGGTGAATCGCCTCTGCGGTAGCGGCATGGAAGCGATCATCGGGGCTGCGATGCGGATCGCAGTCGGTGACGCGGATGTCGTCATCGCCGGCGGCGTCGAGAGCATGACGCGCGCGCCATTCGTGATGGGCAAGCCGGACGAGGCGTTCACACGCAACGCCCCGCGACTGTTCGACACGAGCATCGGTTGGCGGTTCGAGAACCCGAAGATGGCCGAGCGCTTCCCGCTGCAGTCGATGGGCGAGACGGCGGAGAACGTCGCCGAGAAGTGGAAAATCTCTCGCGACGATCAAGATGCGTTCGCGTTGCTGTCACAGCAAAAGGCTGGGCGTGCAATCGAAGCGGGCGCGTTCAAGGCGGAGATCGCGCCCGTCGTGATGTCGGACAAGAAACGCGACGCGATCGTGTTTTCACAAGACGAGTCTCCGCGCCCCGACACGACCTCGGCAGCGCTCGCGAAGTTGCAGCCAGTGTTCCGCAAGGGCGGCAGCGTCACGGCAGGCAACAGCTCGCCGATCAACGACGGCGCGAGCGCGGTGCTCGTCGTCAGTGAGCGTGCGATGAAGACGCACAAACTGGAGCCGCTCGCGCGAATCGTTGCGTCCGCAAGCATCGGTGTAGAACCCAATTTCATGGGCGAAGGACCGATCGGCGCCACGAACAAAGCGCTCACACGCGCGGCGTGGAAAGTGAGCGACCTCGATCTCGTCGAGCTGAATGAGGCGTTCGCTTCACAGTCGATCGCGTGCATCCGCGCGCTCGATCTCGACGCGACCAAGGTGAACGTCAACGGTGGAGCGATCGCGCTCGGTCACCCGATCGGCTCGTCGGGATGTCGCATCGTGGCCACCCTCGTTCACGCGATGAAGGCACAGCACAAGCGACGCGGACTCGCGACGGCGTGCATTGGCGTTGGGCAGGGCATCGCGATGCTCGTCGAACGGTAGACGGTTGACGTATCATCCGTCACCGCCGCCCGGTCTGCCGTGGGATTTGCCCTCGTCCGAGGCACCGCTCGTGTTCGTCGATCTCGAGATGACCGGGCTCGATGCCACCAAAGATCGCGTCGTCGAGATCTGCGTCGAGCGTTGGGTGGGTGACGAGCTGGTCGGTTCGCTGGATAGCCTCGTCCGTCCAGACGGTCGCGTCGGTGGTGCCGAGCACGTGCACGGGCTCGGAGAGGCGGAGCTCGCCGGGGTGCCTTCGTTCGACGCGCTCGCCGATCGCGTGATGGAGCTCCTGGACGGCGCCGTCTTCGTCGCGCACGCCGCGGAGTGGGATCTCAAGTTCATCGGCGCGGAGATGAAGCGGCTCGGCCGAGCGTTCGAGGTGCCGTTCTACCTCGACACGCTCACGCTATCTCGCCGCTCCTTCGCGCTGCCCAGTCACTCGCTCGACGCGCTCTGCGTTCATTTCGCGATCGATCGTGGGCGCGCGCATCGCGCTGGCGACGACGTGAAGGCGATGCGCGAAGTGTTCGCCAAGTGCGTCGCCGCGCTCGCGCCGGTCTCCTCGCGGGATCTCTGGGAGGTTCGAATCGCGGCCCGTCGCGCGCGCGCCGCCATCGTGCAGCAGTGCGAAGCGGCGGTGAATTACGGAACACCCGTCACCGTGACGTACCGCCCCTCCCGCAAACCGCCCGAGCCTCTCAGCATGATCTTGACCGAAGTGCGCGCCATCCTCGACCCGCCGCGGGTACTGGGGTATCTGCTGCCGGGACGCGGCCGTCGGGAGCTTCGAGCCGACCGCATCCTCAAGGTGGAGTCCGTTTGATGCGCACGATCGGTACGGGTCTGAGTCTTCGTCCAGCAAGCCGAGGCGCGCGCTCTTGGATCATGGTCTGCCTGGCCGCCGCTGCGGCGTGCGGTCCGTTCGCGGGATCCAACGTTCCGAAGCGCTCTCCGCTCGCCGAGAAATGGCTGACGCGCGCGCAAGCGAGCTACAAGAGTGGCGACTTCGACGACGCGAAGACCTCGACGAACGAGGCCTTGCGCGTCGCTCCTCACGACGACGACATACGACTCATCGGCGCGCACGTCGCGCTCGCAAAGCTGGAGTACGGTGAAGCGATCCGACTGACCGACGGCATGAGCACCACCGACGCGCATCGCCTTCGCGGCCGAGCGCACTGGTACGCAGGCGACCTGGAGCTTGCGGCCGACGATCTCGAAGCAGAGATCAGCGACCCCGCCGTCAAAGACAATTGGGCGCGCGACGTCGCCAAGCTCGCGCGCAACGGCAACGGCCGCCACCCGTTCGCGATCGAGGGCAGCGGCGCCGTCGACGTCGACATGCCACCGGCAGGCTCGGCGCTGATCGTCCCGCTCGAGCTCGATGGCGAGCGCGTCCTCGGCATGATCGCGACTGGCAACTCGGAGGTCGTGGTCGACGCAGGCTCGCGCCACGAGCCGCAGTGGGTGAGCCTGCGTTTTAGCAGCCTCCGCTTCGCCAACCAAGTCGAGGTGAAGGACGTACCCGCGCTCCCGCAAGACTTGTCCGCGCTCTCTCGCCAGGTAGGCGGCACGATCAAGGTGCTGCTCGGCACTGATTTCTTGCGGCACGCGCACGCGACGTTCGATCGCCGCGGCAGCCAGTTCGTCGTGAGGCCGTTCGAGGCGGCCGCACCACCGAGCGCGAGCCGCGTGCCCCTCTACTACGTGCACGGCGACGACATGCTCATGCGCGTCGCGGTCAGTCCGCGCGAAGACGGCACGGGCTTGCTCTTCGTGGACTCGTCGCAAGCGTTCTCTCTGGCGCTCGACGACGCCATGTGGCGCAAGGCAGGCGTCGATCTGAAGACATTGCAGGCGGCACCCAACGCGCCGAACACCAAGGCCGGCGCGCTGCCGGCGTTCCGCATCGCGGGCGTCGACATGCCAGGCGTGCCTGCGTTCTCGCTCTCCGCGGTCGGCGATCACATCCCGACGGTCGATCTCGATCTCGGCGGAGTCATCGGCGCCGCGATGCTCGAGCTCTTCCGCATCACCTTCGCGGACGACGGGCGCTTCGCCTGGTTCGAGCCTGATCCCACGCTGTTTACGACGGTGCCGCCGCAAGACGCGGGCAAGGGTCTGCCTCCACCGCCGATGACCCCGGACGATCCGCCTGCGCCGAAGAAGCCTTCGACCAACAAGCCCGACGCGGGAGCCACCCAAAAATGACCGCTGTAGCGCGACTCGCAGTCTACGCAGGCAGCTTCGATCCGGTGACGATGGGGCACGTCGATCTCATCGATCGCGCGAGCAAGCTCTTCAGCGACGTCGTCGTCGCGATCGGCGTTCACGCGACGCGCCAGCCGCTGTTCTCGATCGAGGAGCGCATCGAGCTCGTGCAGTCGGTCGCGAAAGACTACGCGAACGTGCGCGTGGCGTCCTTCGACGGGCTGCTCATCGAATACTGTCGCAGCGTCGGCGCTCGCGTGATCGTGCGCGGCCTGCGCGCTGCCACGGACTTCGAGTACGAGCTGCAGATCGCGCACGCGAACGCGGATCTCTTCCCCGAGGTGGACACGATCTTCTTGCCAACGCGCACCAAGCACGGCTTCGTCTCGGCGTCTCTCGTGCGCGAAATCGCCACGCACCACGGCGACGTGAGCCGCTACACGCCGCCTACCGTCGCCGCCGCGCTGCTGAAGAAGTTCGCTTAGCTATAGCTAGACAGCAGCTAGCTACTTGCCTGGTGTCAGCTCCGAGATGTCGACGCGCCCGTACGTGTATGTGATCGCTTTGCCGTAGAGCGCGCCGTTCGTGTCGAGCGCGCGAAAGCGTGTGTGGCGTGCGTTTCCCGCGAGCGCGACCTCACCGACACCGACGTCGACGTTGAGCGACGCGAGCGGCGCATCTCCCGCTTGCTCGTCTCTGAAGACGACGATCATGCAGTCCTTCGGCTTGCCGTGGATGAAGTCCGCGCAGCCGCTCGCGATCGTGAGCACCTCGTTCGGCGCAGGACGCCAGGTCCAGCTGGTGGTCGTGTGGAACGTCTTTGCTGACGCCATCGCGGACCCTGGTGCGTTCTTCGCGACGGCCAAGAAGCGCACGGCGTCCCCCTTCATCTTCGCCTCGAGCGCGCGACCGGTCGACAGCTTGAGCTCCACCTTCGCGTCGCTCTTGTCGCCCTTGCAACAGCGAAAGCCCATCGTGGCGCTCTTGTGCGTCGGGTCGCGGCCGAGCGCGTTGGCGCATCGACCCACCAGCTCACCTGCTGGCGCGTTGCCTCCGCGCAAGACTCCAAGGACCTCGTGTGAGCCGCGTCCCCACGGGCTGCTTGTCCATTCCCAAACGCCCCCGTGCATCTCGAGCACGCCGAACGTGCTCTTGCAAGTGTTGCGATCGCCGCTCGGACGTTTCGCGGCTTCGTCGATCGTGACACCGGTGCCGCACGCTGCCTCGCGATAGACGTCGCCGTACTCGTAGGTCGAGTTGTCTGGGCCCTTGCACGCGCGCTCCCACTCGAGCTCGCTGCACAGTCGCTTGCCCTTGGCCTCGCACATGCGCGAAGCGTCGTCGCGAGTGACATTCGACGTCGGGATCGCGCCGGCCTCGTTGGGGTACGGAAGCAGGTCGATGTAGAACGCGCTCAACAAAACGTCCGTGCTCGGGAGCTCCTCCTCGGAGATGCGCGGGATGCGATCGATCGGCGTACCGGCCTTCAACGTCCCCGCACTGATCAGCGCCATTCCGATGACGCTCGAGTTGCCCGCGTCGCTCGTAGGCGCGCTCGCGTCGACGGCGATCGTCGTGCTGTCCATCGACGCCGTGACTTCGGGTTTGTCGCACTCCCCGCACGCAACGAGCGGCGCGATGCACCACGCGATCATCGCCACGCGTCGCATGGCTCCTAATCGCCCTTCTCGCTCGCCCCTTCACGCAACCCCAGCTCCTTCATCTTGAGCTGTAAACCCTTGCGCGAGATCTTGAGCAGTCGCGCCGCGTGCGTGACGTTTCCGCCCGTCTGCTGGAGCGCGCGTCCGACGAGCTCGCGTTCGAGTCGGCTCATCGCGGTCTTCACGTGCTCCTTGAGCCCTCCGTCTCCAGAGATGGCGAGATCCCGCGGCGCGTCGCCCACCGCGGGTGGCGGAGTGGAGGTGGACCCGCGAAGCTCTGGCGGGAGATCCTGCACGCGCAGCTTGGCTCCGTCGCTGAAGAGCACAGCGCGCTCGACGACGTTCTCGAGCTCGCGGATGTTGCCCGGCCACGCGTAGTTGGAGAGCACGTCCATCGCGTCTTGCTCGACTCCGCCGACGTTCTTCTTGAGTCGCTCGTTGAACTTCACGAGGAAGTGCTCGACGAGCACGGGGATGTCGATGGCTCGCTCGCGGAGCGCGGGCAAGCGGATTGGGACGACGTTGAGCCTGTAAAACAGGTCTTCGCGGAACGTGCCCTGCGTGATGAGCTTCTTGAGATCGCGGTTCGTCGCCGCGACGAGGCGCACGTCGACGTGAATGGTCTTGATGCCGCCGACGCGCTCGAACTCGCTCTCTTGCAGCGCGCGCAGCAGCTTCACTTGCATCTCGACAGGGATCTCTCCGATCTCGTCGAGGAACAGCGTGCCACCGCTCGCGAGCTCGAAGCGACCCGGCTTGCTGCCGACTGCGCCGGTGAACGCGCCGCGCTCGTACCCGAACAATTCGCTCTCGATGAGCTCTTTGGGGATCGCGGCGCAGTTGAGCTTGATGAACGGTTTGTCCTTGCGCGCGGAGTGGTGGTGGAGCGCGTGCGCGACGAGCTCCTTGCCTGTGCCGCTCTCGCCCGTGATGAGGACCGTCGTCGGTGTGTCGGCGACTCGTTCGAGCACGGCATAGATGTCCGTGATCCCTTGGGACTGACCGATGATGCCGAAGCGAGCGTCGCTCGACGGCGCGCCCGCGGAGACCTCTGCTCCGGCGAGCTCCTTCGTGCGCAGCGCCTTGGCGACGATGCTGCGCACCTCGTCCTTGTCGAAGGGCTTCGTGAGATAGTCGAACGCGCCTGATTTCAGGGCTTCCACGGCGGTGTCGACGGTGCCGTGCGCTGTGATCACGACGACCGGCAGATCGGGATCGAGGCGGAGCGCCTCCTTGAGGAGCGTCATGCCGTCGACCTTCGGCATCTTGAGATCGGTGATGACGAGGTCGATGTGGTTGTCGCGCAAGCGCTCGAGCCCCTGCTCGCCGTCTTCGGCGGTCAGGACGTCGTAGCCGTCTCGCGTCAGCTGCGCAGAGAGGATCTTGCGCAGGTTCGGCTCGTCGTCGACGATGAGCACTTGCTTCTTCTCGGGAAGCATAACGCGCGATCCTACCAGTGTTTGCGCGCTGTCACTACGCGCGTTTGCTGCGTCCCCTCGCACTCACCCTCGCACTCAGAGCGAGGCTTCGTAGAGCTTGGCGAGATCTTCACGCGTGCATGGACGCGGGTTGCTTCGATGACACGCGTCCTCGATCGCTTTGTCCGCGAGCTTGGAGATGTCGGCCTTGGTCACGCCTTCGGAGGCGAGCCCGCTGGGCAGACCGAGGCGCGCACGCAAATCGCGGAGCATGGCCTCACAGCTCTTCGCGTTCGGATCGAAGAGCTTGGCGACGCGATCGAGCTTGCCCCCGACGACCGATTGATTGAACGCGACAGTCGCCGGCAAGCAGAGCGCATTGGCGAGCCCGTGGTGCAGGTTCTTCTCCGACGAGAGCGGGTGCGCGAGCGAGTGACATGCGCCGAGGCCTTTTTGGAACGCGACCGCGCCCATCATCGCGGCCTTCATCATCCCGCCTCGCGCGTCGAGATCGTCACCGTGCTTGGTCGCGCGCTCCAAGTTGGCAGCGCACAGCTCGAGACCCATGAGCGCGATGCCGTCGGCCATCGGGTGGTCGCCCAGAGAGACGTACGCCTCGAGACAATGCGTGAGCGCGTCGAAGCCCGTGGCCGCGGTGATGCGTGGCGGCATCGACTTGGTGAGCTCGGGATCGAGGATCGCGACCTTCGCGAGCAAGTACGGACTGAAGATGACCGTCT
>JANYHY010000416.1 GCA_025362165.1 Myxococcales bacterium
GATCGCAGCGACCGAAGCGAGCACCACGAGCGCGCGAGAGACCTGCCACAAGTCGGTCGTGCCTGGAGACAAGGCCGAAGCGAGCGCGCCGAGCGCCGAGGGCACCGCGAGAAGCCCTCCCCATCCCTCCGGCAAGAGTGCATTCGTGTATTTTACAAACAACTCCGGGAGACCCAGGATCATGAGGAGCGCGAAGTATCCGCCCGAGCGCGAGCGCGCGCCGAGCGCCGCGAGGGAGAGCGGCGCCACCGAGAGCGCGAACATGAGAGAGAACACCAGCCCAGCGACGAGCCCTCCGGCGATAGGGAGCGCTCCATGCCCAGCTGTGAGCGCAAGGCCGATCGCCGCCGCGACCGCGCCTCCTCCACAGAGCGCGAACAGGACGACCGAGAGGCCGAGCGAGCGCCCGATCACGTAGGCGAACGCCGTGATGCCTCGCGCGGCGAGGAGCTCCACGATGCCGTCCGTGTGATCGCGGACGAGCGCGCGCGCGGACGCGGAGAACGCGACGAGCACACCCGCGGCCCACGCGATCGCGGCGGCCGCAGCGACGGGCACACGACCGAGAGTCTCGACGTCCGCAGCTCGCGCAACGACAGAGGCGAGCGGCACCGCGGCCACGATCATCAAGAGCCCAAGCGCCAAGCTTGCCTTGACCAAGACGCCTTCTCTCGCGCGCGCCACACCCAACGCCACGACCGCGATCCATCGCTTGCGGTCTGCCATTGCCCGCACGAGACCACACAAGCCCGGACCGCTCAAGGGACTCGTGTATGATGCACGCGCCTTGCGTTGGTCGAGACTCCTGTTGTCACGCTCTGGTCTGTTGCCTGGGCTGCTCGTCGTAGGATCAATCGCGATCTCGGCCGTGCGCGCGAGCCCTGCGGCGACGCTCGGGGTTTGGGCGCTCGCGTTGTTCGCGATCGCCCTGGCGATCACCGCGGCTTACCTTGAAGGCGCGCTGGCTTGGTCGACATTCGGCGCGGCGGTCTCGCTCTCGTCGCTCGCGGGCACGGGGACGGACGCTCCAGCGTACGCATGGCTCGACGGGGCGGGCTTCGTCGGTGGTGCCATCGCTTCGTTCGCGGCGATGCGAGCGATCTCGCGAACGGGGGGCTCAGAGGACGGCCTCACTCCCACGCGTGCGTCTTCGGGTCTCTTGATGGGTGGCGCTGTCGCGGTGACGTGGCTCGCTGGAGCGGTCGCTCTCGGCGCTCCGAGCGCGTCGCTGCCGATCGGGCTCGCGTGGCTCGCTCCAACGGTGACGGTGATGGCGCTGCTCGGTCACTCGACGGTCGCGCGCTTTCGCCGTGTGCTGGAGCTGCACGCTGAGGCGCGGCTCGCGTCCGCGATCGCGATCGCGATCATGACGACGATCGCTTGTGCTTCGGCGTTCGTGGCAGGGGCGCGCGGGCTTGGAGCGATCGCGCGCGCCGTGTTGCCCATCGCGTGCGTCGCGATCGCGGCCGTCACGACTCGCGGCGAGCCGCTCGCTGTGTGGCGCTCGACGAGGCGCGCATCCGTGCTTTCTGCCGTCGGCGGAGGGCTCGCGCTCGTCATGGCGATCTTCGCGACAGACGCGCCGATGAGGGCGCCGATCGTCGTCGTCATCGCCGTCGCCGTCGCTATTGTCATCGGCACACAGACGCGCGCGCTCGAACAGTTGACAGCTCAAGAGTCTCACGGCCTGCTGCTCGCGGTAGAAGACGCGCGACGCCGTTTCCTGGAGGCGGAGCCACAAGACGCTATCTCGGTCGCGCTCACGAGCGTCCGCTCCACGCATCCAGGCGCGACTCCGCCCGAGCTCTACTCGTTGACACCCGCGCGCTGCACGTGGGCGGACGCCGCGGGGTACATCCACCAGCGCGACGCCGAGATGCCCGACCGGCTCATCGAGCTCGCCTCCAGAGAGACGTGCGGCGTCCTGCGCACCGAGGTGCTCGAGCCGCTCGAGGTGCGCCGCCCGGATCTCCGTCCGCTGCTCGCCTGGCTGCGGGACGCCGGGATCCTCGCGGCCGTCACGATCGTCCGCGCAGGTCAGGTGGATGGTGTGCTGATGATACCGCGCGGAAATCGCGCCGCGCCGCTCTCGCTCGAGGAGGTGATCGCGCTCTCGTCTCTCGCGAGCTCGCTCGGCATGGCGCTCTCGGCGGCGGCTTCGCTGGCGCGCAGTCATGAGCGCGAGTCGATCGCGTCTGTGCGCGCCGAGTCCGAGTCGGATCGCGCCGCGGGGTTCGAGCACACGCTGTTGCTCCTCCAAGAGCAGAACCGCCGCGCCACCGAGCGTCTCGCGAGGCCGGCCGCGATCGGCATCTACTCAGCGCCTTCGCGCATGGCGTACGACGCTGCACTCAGGCGCGCGCACGCGCAAGCTCCGGTGTTCGTCCGCGCGCCGAGCGGCGTGGATCCGGTGCCTTACTTGGCGCGCGCGCACCTGGCTGGACCTCGCGCGCACGGCCCGTTCGTCCTCGTCGATTGCACGAGCGCGCGAGAGCACGATCTCTCTCGGTGGAGAGACCCCGCGCTCTCCCCGATCGCGCTCGCGGACCACGGCGTGCTCCTCTTGCTCGACGGGCCAGCGCTCCCTGCGGACGTGCAACAGTTGATTGGTCAAGCGTTGGCCGAGCGGCGACCACCGTGGGAGCGCCCGCAAGCGCTGGACGTCGTGCTGGCGATGTCCTCGGCCTGCACAGCCGAAGAGCTCGCCCTCACGAATCGACTGGACGCGACGCTCGCTGTTCGTCTGGGAGACGCGCTCGAGGCTCCGGTCGAGCTCCCTCGTCTGCATGATCGCCCCGAGGACTTGCGCGCGCTCGTCAACGATCGCTTGGCGCGAGAGGGCCTGCGCCTCCGCGGCACACCGCTCGGCATCGAGGCCGCCGCGTTCGGGCGCTTGGTCGAGCACCGATTTCAGGGCGAGGATGCGGAGCTCGCGGCCATTTGTCAGCAGCTCGCCGCGGCGTGCCAGGGAGACGTGGTCCGCGTGGCAGACGTCGAAAAGCTCGGGATTCCTGCCCCCGCAGCAGATCGGCCGCTCCCCGAGGGCCGCGGTCCGCGCGCGATTGAGGCGCGCCGACGGCACACCACCTAGCGTTGATGTCCGCCGAAGGCGGCATCAATTGGGCGATGAAGCTTGTTCGCGGCGTTTCGCCCATGATAACCCTTCGTCGCAGGTTTTTGAGCCTCTGAGAGAGCGCTCGGATTTCGGGAGAATGCAGATGTCGAAGAGGATCGCTGCAGTACTTGTGATGGCATCGGTCGGTGTGGTGGGCCTGGTGCCGGGCTGTGGCGGCAACGAGGACACCTACAAGCCCGTGCCCGCGTGGTCGGGCCGCAAGGCGAGCCTCCCCAGCGTCCCATCACTGCCCAACACGCCGATCAAGAACGGCGCGGACTACACGATCTACGGATCGATCCATCAGCTCAACTCGTCGATCCACTCGGCCGACGTGAACAACAAAGACATCACGATCGTCGGCTACATCGTGAAGTCGAACATGAACACGGTCGACAAATGCGCCATCCACAAGACCGGCAAGGCCGACCCGGAGGGCTGCAAGACCGAGATACCGACGTTCTGGATCTCCGACACCAAAGGCGAGCTGAAGGACGGCGACAAGCGGCAGGCCATCCGCGTGATGGGCTGGGCGTCCAACTTCGCGAACGTGTTCGACGCGATCGAGAAGTACAAGAACCTCAAAGAGGCGCCGCCCGAGAAGGACATCGTCAAGGACGAGCTGTGGGCAGTGCCGGTTCCCTACCCGCTCCCCGCGATGGACGCGAAGGTCCGCGTGACAGGCAAGTACGGAGTCAACTTCGCGCGCTCATCGACGGGCGTCGAAGCCGATCCCGTGAACGGCATCATGAACGTGGCGACCATCGTGTATGTGGAGCCTTCGCCCGAGCCCGCGAAGTTCCCCCAGCTCGACAAGAAGTAGATTTCAGGCTGCATTTGCGCCGATCAGCGTCGCCACGGAGGCGAGCATCGGCTCGGGGGCGAGCACGCGCAGCTGACCCAACAACGCAGCGCGCGCGTGTTGGCTGAAGGCTTCTCCGTGCACCGCGATCTGCTGCATCGCGGCCCACGCGCCGAGCGCACGACCGAACGAGAGGTCCTCGGGGGTCGCGCTGAACAGAGGGGCTTCGTTCTTCAACAGGCGCTCTTCGGCCGCAGCCATCGCTCGTTCGCCGAGCAATCCCAACACGACGACGAGCGCGTGAACTGCGCGTGCTCCCACGAGCGGCCTCGTGGCGCGTCCGAGCGCGGCGTCGATCTCCGGCCCGTTGCCTTGCTCGAGCGCGCGCACCGCGAGTGTTCGACCCGCGCGTGTCGCCAACAGCGAGAGTGTCTCTCTCGTCCACGCGAACTGAGGCAGCGGACGCGCGCACGTCGCGAGATCCGTCAGCGGAGTGCGCCCCATGAACGCGGCGAGCGTCGTGGCGAAGAGCTCGGCGCGAACACGACCGCCGTTGGAAGGCAGGTCGCACAGCGGATGCACGGTCTTGTCGATCTGCACGCGGCGCAGCTCGGGCCATGCCTGAAGACGCTTCGGCGGCTCGGTGCCCAAGAACGTCTGCGAACCTACCCACCACGACACCTTCGTGTCGGTGCGCCCGATCTCGAGCGCGCGCGAGAACCAGGAGTGTCGTGAGAGCGCCTCCCCCACGCTCGCGGGGGCTGAAATGCGTTCGAGCGTGAGCCCGGCGAGCTCCAAGATGCGCGACGGCGCGCTCGATCGGAACAAGCCGGACCACTCGGGGTGCGTCGACTGCACGATGTCGTGTAGCACTGCTGCGAGCGCCCACTCCGCGATCGTTGGCTCGAGCAACACGTCGATCGGGGCTATTTTTCGGGCGATCCGCACGCGCGCGAGCTGAGACCGCGACATCAGCTCGTTGTCCACGACGCTGCGTGCCTCGCCCATGCTCAGCGCGACCTTGCCGCCGATTGGCTTGCCAGGACGGACCTCGCCTCCCAGCACGACCGGAGCCATGAAGTGCACGAAGAGGCGCTCCGCCACCGCGCCGACGTCGACCTTCGCCATGAACCGCGAGCATAGCCTGCCTTGCGGACGGGTCGTTCGCGGCGTAAAAAGAGTGCCTTGGAGGGCGTTTGCTCTTGCGCTCGCAAGAGCCACAGGCTCTCTTGCGCCCAAATTAGCCTTGTTAGCACGCTAACAAGCCTTTCGCGACGCTCCAACCGACCTAGTGCGGGGCGTCGCATCCGCTGTGTTCTCAATCATTGGAGTCAAATCACCTAATGTCGATGGGCCGTCCGCCGTTCGATCCGCGCCAACCGCGTCAGTTTCAAATCCGCGTCAATCACCGCATCCGCGTGCCTGAGGTCCGAGTCATCGGCGCCGACGGTGCGATGCTCGGCGTGATGGCGACCCACGAGGCGCTTCGTGCAGCGCAAGAGCTCGCGCTCGATCTCGTGGAGGTCAACCCCAAGGCGGACCCGCCCGTCTGCAAGATCCTCGATTTTGGAAAGTACAAATACGAGGAGAAGAAGAAGGCTGGCGAGGCGAAGCGCAAGCAGACCGTCGTCGACATCAAAGAGATCAAGCTCCGGCCCAAGACGGACGATCACGACATCAACTTCAAGATCCGCGCGGCGAGGAAATTCCTCGAGGCAGGTCACAAGGTGAAGTTCACCGTGCGCTTCCGCGGGCGCGAGATCACGCACCCCGAGAAGGCGCAGGAGCAGCTCACGCTCGTCATCGCTGGCACCGAGGACTTGTGCAACGTCGAGACGCGCGCGCTCATGGAGGGACGCACGATGACTGTGCTCATCGCGCCAAAGCCCGCGATCATGCAAAAAGTGGCCGCGCAGAAGATCGCCGCAGAGAAGGCGCGTCAGCTCGCGGAGAAGGAAGGTCGCCCGCTGCCGCCTCCGTCCGAGTCGCTCCCGAACCTCCCTGACGAGGACGACGACGACGACGATGATGATGACGATGGCGAGGAAGACGCCACCGAGACCTCGTGATCGTAGCCACGGGCGTGAGATGAGGCGCATGGGGGGGACGCGACTCTCGATCACGCTCGCGGCGCTGATCAGCACGTTCGGCGCGACAGCCAGCGCGACGCTCACGCCCAGCGAACAGGTCGTCATCAAGGAGCTGACGGCGTCCGCGCAGGTGGTGAACGCCCAGAAGGTTCGCGCGCTCGTAGCGCGGCCCGACTTGACGGCGGAGGAGTCGGAGTCGGCGCTCTCGGCGGCGATCGAGCCCCTCGCCTTCAACGACGCGCGCATGGTGTTCGTGCGTGAGCTGCTGTTCGGCGGGGCCTCAGCGGCTTCTCGCAACGTGCTCGTTCTCGCAGCCGTGAAGTCGCTCATCGCGCGCGCAGACAAGGTGATCGACAAATATCCCGCGGACCTCGACAAGCAGCCCACGGCCCTCCTCGAGCTGACCAAGATGTATGGGTTCCTCGGCGAAGAGATCGCGAACGCGCGAGCGCCGGGCTCTCCGCCGCGATCGCAAGGTCACGATCCGCAGGTCAACGTATCGAACGCGACGTACGACGCCTGCGCCCAGGCGCTCGGAAACCACGCCGCGCGACACCCGTCGCTGCTCAAGCCAGACGTGACGCTCCCCAAAGAGACCTCGCGCTTGCGTGCGCAGCTCGAGCTCACGACCGCCGACATGGTGAGCGACTCGGCGACGCGCAAGATCGACGCGGCCGATCGCGTGGGTCTCACGGGCTCACGGCGGGCGTTCTTGACGGAGCTCGGCGTGCTGTTGTTGGACTCGGGCGCCGGCACAGACGCGCGGATCGATCGCGTGAGAGCGGCTCTTTTGAGGCTCCCCGGCGCGCGCGCGGACGTGTCGGCGATCGCGTTCGGAGACGAGCACCCTTCCTTGAAAGCGCGCGGTGTCATCGTCGGGACGAAGACTGACTTGTCAACGACCACCGCGACCGCCGACTGGTTCACGGACGAAGTGCGCCCGTCGCCGCTCGACGCGCCTGTCGCGGAGCTCGCGCGAGAGCTCGCCCGCATCGCCGTCAAGCGCGCGCTCGACAGTCGGCCGGAGCTGCGTTTGGCGGTCGAGCGTGATCTGCGCCCGATCGGTACGGACGCGCAGAAGGCGATCGGCAAGCCCAGCGATCTGACACCGGAGAGCGTGCTGAGCGCCGCGGTGAGCGCGCTGGTGATCGACGCACCGAGCGCGGTCGAGCTCGTGATGGCGCGATTTTACGCCAACAAACCAGAGTCTGCGGCGATCTTGAGCGACGCGCTCGGCGTGCTCGCGACCTTCGGCGCCACTGGAGAGGGCCTCTCGTTCGCGGTCGGTCGGACGCGCGCAGACGGCTCGACCGAGACGCTGCAGACCACCAACGTGCGTCTGAACGCGGACGGGACGGTCGGCGCGTTCTCGCTCGACGGTGCGCGCTGGGAGATCGCTCGCGGCGACGCAGGATCGATCGCGTCGTGCAAGAGAGACAACCAACCTGTCACGCTCGCGGCTCTCCCCCGCGCCCGCGTCCCCGTGACTTCGGGCGTCGCGTGGACTGGCTCTGGCCTCGTGCTCGCGCGTTTGGTCGGCGCTCCCAACGCTGGCATCGGCGGTGCGTCGCGCCTTCGTGTGGCGGCGACCACGGACCTCGACGCGACCGCGCTCGCTTCTCCTGGCGACGATCTCGTCCTCGAAGGCACCGCGAGCGTCACCGGGAGCGCGCTCATCTTGGTGCGCGGAACCAGCGGAAAACAAGGCGTTCGTGGCGTCGGCTTCGACATCGACCCGCGAGGCGTGGGCTTGCGCGTGATCGATGACACATCAAGTATCGACCTCGCCCCGCCCGTCCCGCTCCCCGCGGACGGATCGATCAAGCTCAAGATCTCGCTCAAGGGAAATCTCTTCGAGGCCACGGTCGGCACCACCACCTCACGCGGAGTGCTCCCGCCGAGCGCCGCGCACGGAGACGTGATCTTCGCCGTGCGCACTGACGGGAGCATTGACGTCTCCGGACTCTCTGTTCGGAAGAACTGATCGATGGCGCTCGCGGACGTCCCGCCAGAGATCATCCAACGCGCGCAGGCGCGTATCGGCTCGTGCCTGCGCGGCGACAAGTACCGCATCGACGGCTTGCTAGGCATCGGCGGCATGGGCGTGGTCTTCGCGGCCACTCACCGCAACGGCATGCGCGTGGCGATCAAGGTGCTTCACGCGGAGTACTCGCGCGTCGATGACGTGCGCAAGCGCTTCGTGCGCGAGGGCTACATCGCCAACAAGGTCGACCACCCCGGCATCGTGCGCGTCATCGACGACGACGTGGACTCCGACGGCTCCACGTTCCTCGTGATGGAGCTGCTCACCGGCCAGACGCTCGAAGACGAGTACCAAGCCGCGCGCGGGCGTGTGACCGTGCAGCGCATCGCGGACGTGACGTTGAGCCTGCTGGAGGTGCTCGGCGCCGTTCACGCCGAGGGGATCGTTCACCGCGACGTCAAACCGGACAACGTCTTCATCACGGACAAGGGCACGCTCAAGCTGTTCGATCTCGGCATCGCCAGGCTCGTGGACTCGCGCGCGATCACAGCGACGGGCCAGCAAATGGGCACTCCCGAGTTCATGGCGCCAGAGCAAGCCGCGGGCAACGTGCGAGATGTCGACGCGCGCGCGGATCTCTACTCCGTGGGCGCGATGATGTTCTCACTCTTGACGAGCAAGCCCGTCCACGAAGCGCGCACGCAGATGGAGCGCATGGTGTTCTCCGCCACGCGTCCGGCGCGCTCGATCTTCGACGTATGGCCCGAGGTGCCGCCCGCGCTCGCCAACGTGATCGACGTCGCGCTCGACTTCGACAAGGTCAAGCGCTGGCCCTCTGCACGCGACATGCACACCGCGCTCGCGCGAACGATGGAGATGTTTCACCAGCAAGGGGCCCCAGTTTCCGAGATGATCGCCTCGACCGAGCCGCTACCGCTGCGAGGAACAGGCACCGTTCGCGTCGGCCGAATGAGCCTCGAGCACGACATCGAGTCCGAGAGCGCGATCCCGTTGGTGAAGAAGTGATGAGCTAACGCCGAACCAGCAGGCGCAGACCGACCCAAACGACGAGGACGAGCCCGACGCCGAGCAGCTTGGATTTGCCGAATACGTCGTCGATGAAGAACGGCAAGAAGAAGATGCCGAGCACCACCAGCGCGCCGAGAGCGATTCGGGCGACGCGGCTGCGCCTCTTCGGAAGCTCGATGGGCATGATGGCCCCGAACGCAGAACGGAGCTCGCCAAACGTTGGCCCGCCGCGAGGGATGTCGACGAGCTCGGGGTCGTCTTTCTCACCGTCCCACTCGGGCTCGAGGTCCACGCGCAGTCCGCCGAGCATGCCCGCGATCTCGCGCACGCGCTTGATCGCCTTGCGCGGCACGTCGAAGCGTCCGCGTCTCGTCTGGATCATGACGACGTCGTCGGGGTCGTCGCTCACGTTCACCACGAACGCCTGGAGGTGCCGGAGCATCTGCTTGTATCCGAAGACGACGCGCACGACCGCGAGCAGCGACAGCAGCCCGAGCACGGCGGCCAAATACAGGCGCGGCACCAGATCGAGCTTGTAGAGCGCGAGCACCGTGAACACCGCGGGCGCCAGCGCGCTGAACGTCGCGAGCGCCGCGCTCAACCGCGCCCGCGAGAGCGACGCTTGCGGGGTCAACCGATACTCGACGGCGCTCACGGTCACCCGTGCGGGTGCACGTTGTCACGCACCCATTGGATGATCGTCTCCAACGTGGTGCCCGGCGTGAACACGCCCGCGACGCCCTTTTGCGTGAGCTTCTCTTTGTCAGCTTCGGGGATGATGCCTCCACCGAACACGAGCACGTCGTCCGCGCCCTTGGCTCTCAGCGCGTCGATCACCGCGGGAAACAGCGTGTTGTGCGCGCCTGACATGATCGACAACCCCACGGCGTCCACGTCCTCTTGGACCGCGGCGCTCGCGATCATCTCAGGTGTCTGGTGCAGTCCCGTGTAGATGACCTCGAAGCCCGCGTCTCGCAGCGCGCGCGCGACGACCTTCGCGCCACGATCGTGGCCGTCCAGGCCAGGCTTGGCGACGAGGATTCGAACCTTGCGATCGGGCATGTGGTGACGCTTATCGCTTCCTGGATGCCCTTACAACATCCTTGCTGGCACATGATGACACGAAATTGATGCCGCCTTCGGCGGACATCAACGCGAAATGGGGCGCCGTTGGCACTCCCCAAGTCGGCTGAAAACCGGGCCCGCGAGTTGCTAAGATTACTGCATGAAGAAGCTACTAGCCCTTGCCTTGTTGCTGGTCGCGTGTGGAGCGACCGCCTCCTCCACGGACAACACGGACGCGAGCAATCTCCCATCCAAGGACGGCAGCGCGGAGGCCAGCGGCGACGGCGGCGGCGTGTGCTGCCCCGCAGATCCTGGCCCAGGGTGCTGTATGAAGTACGGCGGGTGGAGCGGCGACGGAAATTGCTTCGGACAAATCTGCGACGGCATGCCCGTGCCGAGTGACCCAGGTTGGAAGCTCGTCAAAGACGACCACGGCTGCTCCATGTGGAGCAACGCTTCGCCCAACTGGGGCTCGAACGCGTGCGGCGCGCCCGTGAAGAAGGACGCTTCAGCAGACGCTCCCACCAAGGATTGATCGCGCGGGTGTCCATGGACACCACGTCGCTGTCCATGGACGGTCTTCGGTCGCGCGATCCGGCTAAAAACAAGGCCTATTGCGTGGCATGACGCTCGCTCTCTGGTCCTCGCCGCCGCGCTTTGCGGCGCGCAGGAGGACTTGAATGAATCGAACGCTAAGTCGCACTCTCGCTCTCGGTCTTGCCCTCGCTGGCGTCGTCGCCTGCGCGTCGGCGACAGACGGCGCTTCCCCTCAACCTTCCGCGTCCGGCGATCCCGGCGCCTCCACCGAGGTGGAAGTGGACACTGTCGAGATCGTCCACGGCGTGCCAGACAAGGGTCGCGATCCCGCCGTCGTCGCGATCGACGTCGCGGGCGTAGGCCTATGCACCGGCACGCTCATCGCGGCCAACGTCGTGCTCACCGCTCGCCACTGCGTGTCGGAGACGTCCGAGCAGGTGGAGTGTCCGCCAACCTCTGCGCAAGTGAAGGGTCACCGCGATCCTGGCTCGCTCGTGATCTACCAGGGTGACAACATCGCCACCGCCCACGAGATCGCGCGCGGTGCTGAGGTCCTGGTGCCTCACACGCAAGAGCTCTGCGACAACGACATCGCGGCCATCGTGCTGGACCAAGACGTGGACATCGAGCCCGTCGCCGTCGGCAAGGGCGCTGTCACCGGCGGGATGCCCGTCCGCGCCGTGGGCTATGGCAAGAAGGGCGACAACGGGAGCGCCGGAATGAAGCTCCTCCGCGATCACGTGAAGGTGCTCGAGGTGGCGAAGGCAGAGTTCCAAGTCGGCGAGTCTACCTGCCAGGGAGACTCTGGCGGTCCCGCGCTCGATGAGAGCGGTGAGCTCGTTGGCGTCGTCTCTCGCGGCGGTCCCAGCTGCGACGGCAAGGGCGCGCACAACATCTACACACGCGCAGACGCATTCCACGTGTTGATCGAGGAGGCGTTGAAGGCAGGCGCCAACAGCAAACGCGGCGGCACCAAAGACGGCGGCGCGCGGCACAAGGGCAAGGGCGGCAAGCCACCGAGCGACATGGGTGAGACGTGCAAGAGCGGCAGCGACTGTTCCACGGGCGTCTGCGTCAAGCATGGCGGCACGTCGTACTGCTCGCGCGAGTGCGGGAGCAAAGACCACTGCCCCACGCACTTCAAGTGCCAGCACGCCAAGGCAGGCAAGTCGGTGTGTATCGCCAAGTAACGTGACCATCCCGTGACGTTGAGCGCGGAGATCGGGCCGAATTTGG
>JANYHY010000502.1 GCA_025362165.1 Myxococcales bacterium
CGATTTGCGACTGCTCGGTGGGTAGGAACTCGTGCAGCGGCGGGTCGAGCAGGCGGATGGTCACGGGGAGACCGTTCATCACGCGAAAGATGCCGACGAAGTCTTCTCGCTGATACGGCAACAACTTCGCGAGAGCGCGCTCACGGTCCGCGACGGTGTCAGCGAGGATCATCTCGCGCACGGCCTTGATGCGCTGATCGCCGAAGAACATGTGCTCGGTGCGACAGAGGCCGATGCCCTCCGCGCCGAACGCGCGAGCGGTCTGTGCGTCCGCTGGAGTGTCGGCGTTGGCGCGGACTCCGAGCGTGCGCGCTTCGTCGGCCCACTTCATCAAGGTCTCGAACTCGCCCGTGATGCCCGCCGGGACAGTCGGCACAGTGCCGAGGAACACTTCGCCGCTCGCGCCGTCGATGGTGATCGTCTGGCCCTTCTTCACGACGATCGCCGGCTGTCCTGCGTCGAACGAGAAGGTCGCGGTTTGGTCGGCGTAGCTCACGCTGACGGTAGTCGTGCCCGCGACGCACGGCTTTCCCATGCCACGCGCCACGACTGCCGCGTGACTCGTCATGCCGCCGCGCGCCGTCAAAATGCCCCTCGCCGCTTGCATGCCTTGGATGTCCTCGGGGCTCGTCTCCACGCGCACGAGGATCACGTGTTGATCCTGCAAGGCCATCCGGCGCGCTTCTGCGGCGTCGAACACGACCGTCCCGCTCGCGGCGCCTGGGCTCGCCGCGAGGCCCTTCGCGAGCAGCTTCTTCTCTGCTTTTGGATCGAGCGTCGGGTGCAGCAGCTGATTGAGGGACTCCGGCTCCACGCGCAAGATCGCCTCGCGGTGATCGATCTTGCCTTCGCTCACGAGCTCTGTGGCGATGCGCACGGCCGCCTTGCTCGTGCGTTTGCCGTTGCGACACTGCAGCATGTAGAGCTTGCTCTCTTGGATCGTGAACTCGAGGTCCTGCATGTCCAAGAAGTGATCCTCGAGCACCTTCGCGAGCCGCACGAGCTCGGCGAACGCGGTCGGCATCTTCGTCTCGAGTGAAGTCGCGCCGCCTTGTACGAGCATCGGCGTACGGATGCCCGCGACGACGTCCTCTCCTTGCGCGTTCGGCAGCCACTCACCGAAGAGCGCTCTCTCGCCCGTGGACGGGTTGCGCGTGAACGCGACGCCGGTCGCGCTGGTGTCGCCGAGGTTGCCGAAGACCATCGCTTGTACGTTGCAAGCGGTGCCCCATGAGTCGGGGATGTCGTGCAGGCGGCGGTAGTAGATCGCGCGCTCGTTGTTCCACGAGCCGAACACAGCCTCGATCGCGCCCCACAGCTGCGCGTGTGGATCCGAAGGAAACTCCGCGCCCGTGTGCTCTTTGACGAGCGCCTTGAATGCGGCGACGAGGCGCTCGAGCGCGGCCTCGGTAAAATCGCTGTCGGGCACTGCGCGCTTCAGCTCTTCTGCGTTCATGCGCGTGGGATCGATACCCTTGTCCGTGGCGAGCTGCTTGCGGAGCTCGTCCATCGCGTGCTCGAACGGCTCCTTCTTGGCGCCGAGCGCGATCGTCGAATACATGGAGATGAAGCGGCGAAACGCGTCGAGCGCGAACTTGCGGTTGTTGGTGCGCTTGGCGATCCCTTCGCACGTCGCGTCGTTGAGCCCGAGGTTGAGGATGGTGTCCATCATGCCTGGCATGGACGCGCGCGCGCCCGAGCGCACCGAGACGAGCAGCGGCGCGGACGGATCTCCGAAGCGCATACCCACCGATTTCTCCACGCGCGCGAGGGCAGCCTCCACCACCTCTTTCAAGCCCGCCGGGTGTCGTTGCGTCGTCGCGAACGTGTTGCACGCCTCGGTCGAGAGCGTGAAGCCTGGTGGGACTGGCAGGCCAAGCGATGTCATCTCCGCCAAGCCAGCGCCCTTTCCACCGAGCAGGTCTTTGCGTTTGGGATCACCCTCGGCCTTGCCGTCGCCGAACGAGTAGACGTGTTGAGTCATGCGGAGGGTGAACTTAGCAACCCGGACACGAGGGTGTCGACGGCTACCGCGCGCAGAGCCGGGACGCGTGAGAGCAGGGCGATGGTGACGTCGTCCAGATCGTCAGGCACGCCGCCGACCAAGAACGAAGGGCGCGGCGCCGGGAGCGTCGCCTTGGTGACCAGGACGTGCTGAGCGCTGCCGTGGAACGGCAGTTGACCCGTCAAGCACTCGAACAGCGCTGTGCCCACGCCGTACCAATCGGCGAGAGCAGAGGGCGTGAGTTCTGGCGGAGCGTAGGCGGGGCTGGACTCGTACGACGAGCCGTCGTCGTGCGCCCGCGCGAGGCCGAAGTCCAAGAGCACCGCGCGGCCGGACTCTTGGACGAGCACGTTGGACGGTCGTACGTCTCCATGTATGAAGCCTGCATCATGCAAATACTTCAGGCCTAAAATCAGCCCTCGCAGCGCCACGCGAAGCTTGCGAACGCCCTCCGAAGAGACCTGGCGATACGCGCTCGCTCCCTCGGGAACAAGGCGCTGCCCGAACGCGACGGGGAGGTTTGGTCGACCTGACTCGAACGCTTCGGAGGTTGCGCCGCGCACGAACGTGACGAGATCCACGCCGCGCACCAGCTCCATCGTGAAGCCGCGATGGTCTACCCAGTCGAAGAGTCGGACCAAGTGGGGGTGCTCCTGCGTGCGCACTCGCTGGAACGCGTCGCGCGCGCGAGCGTCGGGGTTCGTGAGCTCTTTGAAGGCGACGGTTGCGCCATCAACGATCGCCTCGTACACGACGCCAAACGCGCCGCGACCTAGCTCGCGCACGAGCTTCATCGCCCGACGCGGCGTTCGAGCTCCGCGTACGAGAGGCGCATCACCACAGGTCGACCGTGCGGGCAGTGCCCGGAGAAATCGACTTTGTCGAGAGACTCGAGCAGCGCGCGCGCTTGCTGCGGGCTCATCGCGTCTCCCGCGCGCACCGAGCCGTGACACGCCATCGTCGCGATCACCAGATCCGCGGCTCCCGAGAACGGTCGCGCCGCCGAGCGTGAGAGCTCCGACAGCACGTCGTGAACGAGGCGCTCGGCGGAGGCGCGCGAGAGGATCATCGGCACTGCGTGCACCGCGACGGTCGATGGGCCTACCGCGCGCACGTCGAGCCCGAGCGCGCTCACCTCTGCTTCGTGCTCCGTGAAGAGGCCGACCGCGATGGGCTGGAGGGTCACCATCTCTGGCGTGAGCAATCGCTGCGACGCGATCTCGCGCGCTGCGAACGCGGCGCGCAGCTTGTCGAAGTTCACGCGCTCGTCGGCCGCGTGCTGATCGATCACGTAGAGGCCGTCGTCGCCCTCGCAGACCAAGTAGGTCGACTTGACCTGCGCCAAGAACCGCAGACGCCGATAGAACCCCGACGGCTCCTCGAACAGTGACGGCTGCGTGCGCGGCTCTTCGGAGACCGGCTCGCTCTTCGGAGGTGACTCGCCGAGCGCGTGCGTCCAAGACTCCGACGACGAAGGATAGATCGCTGCGGTGCTGCCACGAGATGACGGCGGTCGCATCCACGGTCGCGAAGCCGGGCCGAGCGAGGGGATCGAGAACGCCCTCGCGAGGCGTTCGAACAAGTCGCGCGTGATCGAGTCGTAGAGGGCGCGCGCGTCCTGGAAGCGAACTTCCGCCTTCTGCGGGTGCACGTTCACGTCCACGACCCCTGGCGGGAGATCTATGTAGACTGCACCTACTGGATAACGCCCGGGTTCGAGCACCGAACCATAGGCTTGCGCCACGGCGCGCGCGAGGAGGCGGTCCTTGACGGGTCGTCCGTTGACCAACGTGTAGAGTGCGACTGCGCCAGACCGGGCGCGCTCCGGCGGTCCGAGGTGTGCCTCGAGCTTCATCGAGCCTCGCTCCGCCTTGCACGAGACGAGTCGCGCCTCGTTGAGCGCTTGTGCGGCGCGCTCTTGTCGAGACGCGACTCGGAGGTACTCGCGAGCGACCCGTCCGTCGCGTGTGAGCGTGATCGAGACGTCCGGTCGTGAGAGCGCGGCCCAGAGCGTGACCTCGCCGACATGAGCGCTCTCGGTCGCCGCAGACTTCAGGAACTTGCGACGCGCAGGCACGTTGTAGAAAAGCTCCCGCACGTCGACCGTCGTGCCGACCGCGCGGGGCGACGGCTTCTGAGCGACGTTGCCTCCTTCGACCGTGAGCTCGATCCCCTGCGCCGCGTCCTTGGTGCGAGTGGTGAGCACGAGCTTGGACACCGACGCGATGCTCGGGAGCGCTTCGCCACGGAAGCCAAACGTGCCGATGGTGGACAAGTCATCGATGCTCGAGATTTTGCTCGTCGCGTGACGTTCGATGGACAGGCGCGCGTCTTCTTCCGTCATCCCCTCGCCGTCATCGGAGACTCGCACGAGCTCGAGGCCGCCTTGCGCGATGTCGATGCGGATGCGCGTCGCGCCTGCGTCGAGCGCGTTCTCGATGAGCTCCTTGCTGACGCTCGAGGGGCGCTCGACGACCTCGCCCGCCGCGATCTGGTTCGCGAGCTCCGAAGAGAGGCGATGGATCTTCACTCAGGCCTCGGGCGCGGGCTCGTAGTAGGCGAGCGAGCGTCGGCGGGTGAGCGCGACGAGCACCAACCCCGCGACGATGGATCGGAACACGAGCTGTCCTGCCTCGATCGCGGGGAGCACTCTTCGGCTGAGCGTCGCGACGTCCTCCACCATCTTGGGGTCGTCAGTCTTTCGCTGCTGCGCGGTCTTGCTGACGATGTTCAGCTCGCGCGCCGCCACGCGCACGTGGGACGTCAAGAAATACATGAGCACGACCACCACGGCCTGCACTGCCACGACCTGCACGAGGATGGATCGCGCGCCGCTCCTGCCAGCCATCGCTCCCGCAGAGAACGCGAAGAGCGCGATGCCCAAGAGCAGCTCAGCGGCGGCGAACGGGAACATGCGCGCCTTGTCTTGCTCGAGAGCCGCAGTGAGATCCTCGAGTCGAGCCTTCACGAGCGCGCGATCTTGATCGTCCTCGATGTCACGCGCGTCCGCGGCGAGATCAGTGTCGGGCGTCCGGTAATACGTGACGAGGCTCCACCCTTCGACGAACCCGGTGGCGCCGAAGACGGATGACATCACGAGCGCGAGCACGAGATACCACGGGCGCTTGCGCGCGGTCGGTGCGGGCGGTGCCGACGACGACATTTCGAACGCGGAAATAGCACGCGGCGAACGTGGATGCGCGAAACATGGAGGACTAGAGTGAGGGGGCTTTCTCGAGTCGCTGAAACGTGCTTGTTTGCGGCCTCGCGCGGTGTCCGCGCCGTCTGGGGAGGTCGCTCGTGAGAATCGTTGCTTGCTCAACTGTCTTGGCGTTCGCGCTCGTCACGCAAGGAGCTCTCGCAGATGCTCCACCACCGAAGCCCGCACCGGCACCCGCGCTCGCCGCATCGACCGTGGCTGACTTGAAGTCCGGCGACGCGAGCAAGCTGCGCGGAGCGCTCGATGACGTGCGCATGGGCGGCAAATCCAACGCGCACCTCGCGCCCACGATCGCCGACCTGTTGCAGCGCGGTCTCCCGCCGTCTCTCACCGAGGCCGCCGTCACGACGCTAGGTGACCTAGAGAGCGAGGCCGGCAGTACGGTGCTCGCAAGCTACGCGCAGCACCGCAACCTCAAGGTCCGCCAAGCCGCGGTGCGCTCGCTCATCAAGACGAAGGGTGCGGTCGCCATCCGCGCGCTGCGACGAGCTCTCTCTGATTCGGATCCCATGATCCGCGGCGTGGCCGCGAACGGCCTCGGTGTGCTCAAGGCGAAGGACGCCCTCCCTGATCTCTCAGTCGCGCTCGATCACGGCATCAACGAGGCCGCCATCTCGATCGGCCTCCTATGCGGTCCCGCCGAGTGTGAGGCGCTCTCGACGAGGCTCGGTAAACTCCCGTTCGACGTCGTCACCGGCGGCCTCGATCAGGCCATGTTCCGCGCAGACCTCGCCGAGGACAGCAAGATCAAGATCCTCGGCAAGGTGCGCGAGCTCGGCACCGCAGAGGCGAACAAGTACCTCCGGGATGCGCAGAAACGCGCCGGATCGTTGTCACCGCGACTCAAGCAAGCGATCGATCAAGCCGTCTCCGCGACCCCGGGAGGTGCGTGATGAAACGCATTGCCCTGTTGGCGATGATCTCGGCGATGGCGTGCGGCGGCGGACAGTCACACGTGAACTTGTTCGCGACCGATTGGGAGGACGATCAAGGAGCGAGCATCGAGGCCGTGCGCGCGCGGCTCGGCGGTGCGAAGGCGATGCTCAACGCGGACGTCGCGGTCGGCGTCGCGGGCAACAGCGACAAGCTCGT
>JANYHY010000512.1 GCA_025362165.1 Myxococcales bacterium
GCGCGATCCCACGACCCGACATGGAGGCCGTCCCAGTGGAGCCCGCGGACTCGACGAGCTTTGCGACAACCTTGCCGGGCAATCCAGCGAGGACGCGCGGCTGCGGTTGTCCGTCTGGCCAGCGCGGCTCGAAGCCAGGCAAATGCGTGATGACCAACAGCACAGGCACGAGCGGCGGGTCTGTGACCGCGTCCACGAACGCGTTGCGACTCGCGCCGTCCACGCTCGAGAAGTCATCCACGGAGAGGATCACCCGACGCCCGCGCGAGCGTGCGTTCGCGCGGACCAACGCCCAGCGCAGCGCCTCTGCAGCGGAGAATCGTCGCTGATCTGGCGACAGCGACCCCGACTTCGACTCGGGTCGCTGGAACAGCGAGGCCAAGCCCGCGCGCGCTTCTGCGGACGCGGCGCTCCAATCAGCGAGCGTTCCACCGTCTGGCGGCAGCGACGCGAGCGAGATGACTGCCTTTCGCAGCGCGTAGTAGCCAACCTCGGCCCACGCAGGATCGGGTCCGGTCGCCACGACCGTGTCGCCGGCCGCAGCGGCGACGAGCAAGAACTCGCGCAAGATGCGGGTCTTGCCCATGCCGTGCTCTGCGACGATGCGCGCGGTGCAGAGCCCTGTGCGCGCCTCGGAGCGTCGATCCTCGAGCCACGCGAGATCGTCATCTCGACCGACGAGCGGCAGCGGAAAGATGGGCGCGGCGAGCGACGCGCGTCGAACAGCGCTCGGCGCCTCTGCGGCGAGGAGGGCCTGAGCCGCGCTCCGTGTCCGCGCCGGCGCTTCGATCGCCGCGGGTGTGACGGCCGTGATCGCAGAGCCGCACTCGCCACAGAACTTCTGCGCTACCGCGTTCATCGCGCCGCACTTGCCGCACTTGACGCTCGCGAGCTTCGCGCGACTCGGCGCGCCTCCGCCGATGGCCTCGAGCGCTGTGGTGAGCGCGTCCGCGAACTCGCTCGCTGTCGTGTACCGCTCGCTGGCTTCCTTCGCGAGCGCCTTCATCGTGATGTCCACGAGCGCGTCGGGGATCCTGCGATCCGACGCTACTTTGTGCATGTCCGGAGGTGCCTTCGAGAGGTGCATCAACACGACCTGCGTCGGTGACTCAGCCTCGAACGGTAGACGACCCGTCAACAGTTGATACATCACCACTCCGACCGCATAGAGGTCCGAGCGTGCGTCGAGCGGATCGCCTCTGCCCTGCTCGGGGCTCATGTACTCGGGCGTGCCGCAGACGATGCCTGGGCTGGTGATCGAGGGGCGCGACGCCTCTTGCATCTTGGCGAGGCCGAAGTCGACGACCTTCACGAAGTCGCCACCCGCGCGCACGGGCTCCAAGATGATGTTCTCTGGCTTCAGATCGCGGTGGATGATGTCGAGGTGGTGGGCTTCGCTCAGCGCGGCGAGCGTTTGGCGAAGCACGTCGATGATTCGAGTGAATGGGAGCGGCCCCTCTTCGTACGCGACCCGCGCGAGGTCCTTGCCGCGCAGATACTCCATGACGAGATAAAGCTGACCATCGGGCGTCTTGTCGAAGTCGATGACGGCGACCGAGTTCGGGTGATTCAGCCGGCTCGCCGCGCGCGCCTCCGTCAAGAAGCGCGCGACGGCGTTCTCCTCACCGACGAGGTGCGGGTGAACGATCTTGACGGCGACCGTGCGCCCAAGGTTGGTCTGCTCTGCGCGGTACACGCGGCCCATGCCGCCGACGCCGATGAGCTCGAGGATGACGTAGCCGCCGGGCAAGGTCCTGCCAACGAGCGGGTCGTCGGTGTTCTGCGAGACCTTCCCAATAGGAAAGCCGCACGCCGGGCAGAACTGATGCGGCGCATCGCACGACTGGCCGCATTGCGGGCAAAGGCGCATCGGACCCAAAACGTAACACGGTTTTCGGCGTAAGGTGTTGGCCTAGAGAAACACGGTTCGCCGGTGTAGGAACGCGCTCCAACGACGGTTAGGATGCCGTCGTGGCCCGCCTACGCATCGGAGAGCTCCTCACACTGGCGAAGGTTCTGACAGAGGAGCAACTCGCCGCCGCGCTCGCTCAACCTCGCTCGACGGGCCAACGTCTTGGAGACGTGCTCGTCCAGATGGGGCTCGTCAACGAGACGCAGCTCACGCAGACGCTCTCGCAGCAGCTCAGCGTGCCATGGGTGTCGCTCTATCACATCGATTTCTCTCGCCAGCTGCTGGACCTGGTGCCGCACGAGATCGCGGACCGCTACTGCCTCGTGCCGATCTTCGTGCGCAAGGTCCGCAAGCAAGGGGACACTCTCTACGTCGCGATGGACGACCCGACGAACGAGCAAGCGCTCACTGAGGTCAGCCAGTTCGCGGGGTTCCCAGCGCGGCCGATGATCGCGAGCAAGAGCGACATCCGAAACGCCATTCGCGTGTACTATACACCTGACGCTCCTGCGCCCGAGCCTGTCGCGCCTCTAGTGCAGGGGGCCAGCGTTGCGAAGCCGCAGGTCGCCACACCGCCGCCGTTGCCTCGGCCTCCGCCTTCCAAGCCGATCATGGAAGAGCCGCCGGTCTCCGAGCCTCCGCCGTCATCCGAGTCACTCGACAGTCCCGGCTCGGCGCCGACGATCGAAGCGCGCGAGCTCCCGCTGCCGCCTCCCAAGCAAGGGCGCGCGCGACCGATGGTGGCGCTGACTCTCCTCGACGGCACAACCATCCAACTGCCTGCCCGCGGCAGGAATGCCATGAGCGAACCTGGCGCTGGCGCGAGCGCGAGCGCAGACACGTTGACCGCGCGAGATCTGATCGCCGCGCTTCGAGCGGTCTCGCACGGCGCAGACGCGTCCGAGATCTTGGGCGAGGACGCCAAGTGGCAAGCGATGTTCGCCGCCCTCCTCTCAGTGCTGCTCCGCAAAGGGTTGATCGCCGATTGGGAGTTCGTCGAGGCTTACCGCAAGATCTAGCGAATGGCTTTCGCGGCGCGGAGCGCTTGGATGCGCGCGTCGTCGAAGCCGGCCTCTCGCAAGATCACGTCGGTGTGCTCTCCCTGCGCTGGCGGCGCCGTGTGCACCGCGTCGCGATCCGTGATGGGGAGCGCGAGCTGCGTCATGGATCCAACCTCGAAGAAGGCGCGGCGCGCGACGAGGTGAGGATCGCTCATGAGCTCGCTGGGCTCGAGCACCGGCTCCAAGCAGCAGTCGCGCTCGGCGGCGAACGCCTCCCACTCAGCACGCGTGCGTCCCAAGAACACCTCGGCGACCTTCGCGCGGAGCTCGTCTTGGTGCGGGCCCGGTATGATGCCGCTCATGTCCGAGGGGAGACCGACCCCGGACGCGAACGCGAGCCAGAACTTCGGC
>JANYHY010000552.1 GCA_025362165.1 Myxococcales bacterium
TACTGCGCAAAGACCGACACCGATCAAGCCAACTGCGGCGCGTGCGGCACTGTCTGCAACAACGGCAATGGCGAGATTTGCGTCAATGGCAAATGCCAATTGCAGTGCGGCGCGGGGCTCACGCTGTGCGGTAAAGAGTGCGTGGACCTCAAGTTCAGCCGCGACAACTGCGGCGCGTGCAACGCTCCCTGCCCTGGTGGACAGGTCTGCGCGAACAAGGTCTGCCAGAAGTCGCTCTGCGGCAACAACGTGATCGACATGGGCGAGCGTTGTGATGGCGTCGCTGGCTTGCCACCGGGCGGTCAGGTGACGTGCCGTCTCCCTGGCTCGAAGAACGAGTGCAAGTACGACTACTCGAAGGTGCCGCAACTCTACTGCAACGGATCTTGCGACTGGACTGGCAAGAACATGAGCTGCAGCCAAGGCAACGCCGACATCTACTGCAAGCTGCTCAAGGGCAGCACGACCTCAACGGCGACGTCTTTCACGACGACCACCGCGTTGGGGGTCCCAGGGTTCTCGTGCCCGAACATCGGCACCAACTACGGCCCGATGCCTGAGTACGCCGTCGCGGTGAACGTCTGGTACCAAGGGTCGAGCATCCTCGCGAACCACGGCGCAGGCACCGTGATCAACAGCGCGGTGTGCACACCATGAAGCTCGCGGCAATCGCGAAGTTCGCCCTGAGCGCCGGCATCGCCATTGGGCTCGCCGTCATCGGGTGCTCGAGTGATCCTGGTCAGACCGCCGCGACATGCAGCGCCGGCGAAACGATTTGCAACAAGGAGTGCATCGACACCACCACCGATCCCGCGAACTGCGGAGCATGCGGCGCGTCTTGCAAGCCTGGAGAGGTCTGCGGTGCGGGCGCGTGCTCGCTGACTTGCGGCGCGGGCTCCACGCAGTGCGGCGCGTCCTGCTTCGACGTTCAAGTCGACTCCAAGAACTGCGGCGCGTGTGGCAAGAGCTGCAACGTCGGCGAGGTCTGCGCTGCGGGCAAATGCGTCGCGCAGTGCCCCGCGCAGCAGACGCTCTGCGTCGGCGACGGCGGCGCGATCTCTTGCATCAACCCCAACACCGACGCGAAGAACTGCGGCGGCTGCAACAACACATGTCCTGCCGGCCAGGTCTGCTCGTCGGGCAAGTGCGGCAACACTTGCGGAGTCAACGAACAGGTGTGCGCCCCCGACGGCGGCGCTCCCTTCTGCGCGGCGGTCCTCAACGACAACGCCAACTGCGGACAATGCGGCGCGGTCTGCGGCAACGGCTTCGTCTGCAGCAACGGCAAGTGCCAAGGCAACTGCGGCTTGAACGAGACGCTCTGCGCTGGCGACGGCGGAGCCCCCTACTGCGCCAAGACCGACACCGATCAAGCCAACTGCGGCTCATGCGGCAACGTCTGCAACAACAGCAACGGCGAGATCTGCGTCGCGGGCAAGTGCATCTTGCAGTGCGGCAAGGGGCTCACGTCGTGCGGCAAACAGTGCATCGACCTCACCTCGGATCGGGACAACTGCAACGGCTGCGGCATCGCGTGCGGGCCTGGTTTCGTCTGTGCAAACAGCAAGTGCGTCAACTCGCAGCCTTGCTCGGTGGTCGCGACGGCTTGGTGCAAGGCCAAGGGCTGGAACATCTCGGCGTGGTCCACGGCGTATCCAAACCCGCCAGGCGGAGCGATTTACTGCACGAAGAGCCCGAACTCGGCGGCCAATGACTGCGACACGTGCGCCACGTACAACGAGCTCGTGTGGAAGAACGTCGCCAAGGACGCGTGCGCGTCGGGGCAAGCCCTCACGCCAGGACAGGCCTACGGCGGGCACAACCCCTGCTCGTGCCAGCCAAACCTCTACAATTGTGGCGCGTGGAACATGCAAGGGTGCACGCCCGATTGACCCCGCGCGGGCAAGCCGCGTAACGTCTGCGCCCGATGACGACGGAAAATTTGCGGCGCACGTCTCTCTACGAGGCTCACAAAAAGGCCGGCGGGAGGCTCGTGCCGTTCGCTGGTTTCGAGATGCCTGTACAATACACGGGCATCGTGGACGAGCACACGGCGGTGCGCACTGCAGCGGGACTCTTCGACGTCTCGCACATGGGGGAGCTCGAGCTGCGCGGGCAGCACGCGGCGGCGGTGGTCGACTACTTGGTGACGAACGACGTGAGCAAGCTCGGTGATGGCCAGGCGCTCTACACGTGCGCCTGCAACGAGCAGGGGACGATTCTCGATGATCTCATCATCTACCGCGCCGCTGCGGAGCGCTTCTTGATCGTGTGCAACGCCTCGAACCACGCCAAGATCTCCGCGCACTTCAAGCAAGCCGCAGATCACCACTGCGACTACGAAGATCGCACCGACGCGACCGCGCTCATCGCTCTTCAAGGGCCGAAGGCGTTTGACGTGCTCGCGCGAGCGGGGAGCGATGCTGCGAAGCTGGTGGAGCTGAAGAGCTTTCATTTTCGCGACGCGGTGATCGCCAACGTGAAGACGACGGCCGCGCGAACCGGCTACACCGGCGAGGACGGCGTGGAGATCTTCTGCGCTTGGAACGACGCGCCGGCGCTTTGGGAGCAGCTCCTCGAGCTCGGCAAGGATCTCGGTCTCAAGCCAGCAGGGCTCGGCGCGCGCGACACGTTGCGCCTAGAGGCGCGCCTGTCCCTCTACGGAAACGACATCGACGAGACCACGAACCCGCTCGAGGCAGGCCTTGGTTGGGTGACAAAGCTCGGCAAGGCGAGCGACTTCATCGGCAAGGCGGCCCTCACGGAGATCAAGAGCAAGCCTCTCGCGCGCAGGCTCGTCGGCTTCGAGGTGACGGGGCGCGGCATCGCGCGGCACGGATATCCATTGCGCGATCTCGAAGGCAAAGAGGTCGGTATCACCACCAGCGGCAGCCCCTGCCCTACGGTTGGCAAGAACCTGGGGCTCGGCTATCTCCCGACGCCGATGACAGAGGTCGGCACGAAGTTCTTCGTCGACTGCCGCGGCAAGAACATCGACGCTGTCGTCGTTGCCACGCCGTTCTACAAGCGCATCAGCAAATAAGCGCAGTGAGAGGATAGGAGACAACCGATGAGCGATTTCCCCGAGACGCTGAAGTACACGAAGGACCATGAGTGGGCCAAGGTCGACGGCAAGCGCGTCACCGTGGGCATCACCAAGTTCGCAGTCGAGCAGCTCGGGGACATCACGCTGGTGAACTTCGATGCGAAGGTCGGCGACACCGTCACCGCGGGCAAGACGTTCGGCACGATCGAGAGCGTCAAGACGCTGAGTGATCTGTTCGCGCCGATCGACGGCAAGATCGTCGACATCAACAAGGAGCTCGATGGCAAGCCAGAGCTCGTGAACGAAGACTGCTACGGCAAGGCGTGGATGGTCGTGATCGAAGCGACGGGTGATCTCAGCGACCTGCTCGAAGTGGGCGCGTACGCCGCCATCGTCAAAGCTGCCGGTTGATGCGCTAAGTTTTTAGGCGGTCGTCGACCCAATCTCGCCACTCGGCGCGCGTTGTGTGCGCGACGATCGCTCCTTCGGAGAGGAACACCTCCGCCGGTAGCGCGCGGCCGTTGTAGCGGCTCGCCATCGTGTAGCCGTATGCGCCGGCGTCGAGCACTGCGCAGAGCTGGAGGGCTTCGCTCGCAGGGAGCTCGTGCTCGCCGAAGTCGTCGGAGCTCTCGCACACGGGTCCGACCACGCGCCAACGTGCGCGCTCTCCTTCGAGCTCCTCGATCGGGACGATGCGGTGGTGAGCCTGGTAGAGCGCGGGGCGGATGAGGTCGTTCATCCCCGCGTCGATCATCAGCCACCTTCGCGCGCCAGAGACCTTGCGCTGGATGACGCGCGCCAACAGCACGCCGTGGGCAGCCACGAGCGCGCGTCCTGGCTCTACGTAGAGCGCGAGGTCGCCGAGCCCGAAGGTCGCCATCGCGTTGCAAGCGAGTCGCACGAAATCAGCGGGGCGCGCGGGGCAGCCCTGACCGTAGTCCACGCCAAAGCCGCCGCCCGCGTCCACGAACGAGAGACGGTGGCTCTTCTTGATCTCGGCCGCGAGCGCGAAGAGAGAGAGCGCGGACTCCACGTAGCTAGCCGTGTCCGTGAGCTGCGAGCCGATGTGCGAGGAGATGCCGACGAGATCGACATGACGCGCCTTGGTCACCGACTGAAGCGCAGAGCCGAGATCGGCCTTCGGCACGCCGAATTTGGCCTCGTCGTGGCCTGTCGTGATGTGCGAGTGAGTGTCGATGGCCTCCTCTTCGAGGCCGGGGTTGATGCGGATCGAGACGCGCGCCATACGGCCGAGGGCTCGCGCGCGTGCGTCGATGCGTCCGATCTCTTCGACGCTCTCGACGCTGATCGCTTCGATGCCGCGCTCACCTGCGCCGATCGCGAGATCGATCTCCGCGTCTTGCTTGGCGACGCCGCTGAACACGATCGAGTCCGCTTCGATGCCGCACCCTCGTGCGACGAGAAGCTCGGGGCCGCTCACCACGTCTGCGCCGAACCCGATGCGGGCGAGCGCGCGGACAATCGGGGCAGCGCTGTTTGCCTTCACGGCGTAGCAGACCAAGTGCCGCTGCGGACCGAACGCGGCGTCCAGTTCGCGCGCCTCGCGAACGATCGCGTCGAGATCGTACACGTACGTCGGCGACCCGCAGCGCGCTACCACGTCCGAGAGGCGCACGCCGCCCATCGACAATGAGCCCGATCGATCTCGCGAGGTCGCCACGCGCATGATCAATTACCCGACGCGCAGCACGAAAAACACCCCAAAGGTCGCCCTTTTTGGCAGACTCGCCGGCGTGGTGATTCGCCGGACCAAGCTCGTGTGCACTTTGGGTCCGGCTTGCGACTCCGAAGAGGGGCTCGGAGCCTTGATCGACGCCGGCATGGACGTCGCGCGATTCAACTTCTCGCACGGCACTCACGAAGAGCACGCGGCTCGCTTCAAGCGCCTGCGCAAGGTGTCCGAGGAGAAGCGAAAGGCCGTCGCCGCCCTGCAGGACCTGTGCGGACCGAAGATTCGAACGGGCACGATCAAGGCGCCGTACGAGCTCCTCACCGGCTCGGAAGCGATCTTGGTCGAGGGGCTCGAGAACCCAGACGAGCAGACGATCGCGATCCAGTACGAGGGCCTGTCCGACGACGTGCGCGTGGGCGACAAGATCTTGTTCGACGACGGTCGCATCGCGCTCGACGTCACGCGCATCGAGGCGCCTCGCGTGCACGTGCGCGTCTCGCAGGGCGGTGGCATGCGCAGCCGCATCGGTGTGCATTTGCCGAGCCGCACGATGCGAGGCGGCGCGCTCACGGAGAAGGACAAGACGGATCTGTTGTTCGGCCTCTCGCTTGGTGTGGACTTCATCGCGCTCTCCTTCGTTCGACGCGCGGAAGACATGCGCTTGGTGCGTGACATCGTGCAGGCATGGGGAGCGGACACGCCGATCATCGCGAAGGTCGAGACGCCTGACGCCGTGGACAACCTCGAGAGCGTGCTCGCGGCTAGCGACGGCGCGATGGTGGCGCGCGGAGATCTCGGCGTGGAGTTTCCGCCTGAGCGCGTGCCCATCATCCAACGGCAGATGCTCGCGGTCGCGCGTCGCGTACGAAGGCCCGTGATCGTCGCGACCGAGATGCTCCAGTCGATGACCAAGAACCCGCGACCCTCACGCGCTGAAGCGAGCGACGTCGCGAACGCTGTGTACTCGGGCACCGACGCGGTGATGCTGAGCGGCGAGACCGCGAACGGCGACTACCCGACCGAAGCTGCGTCGATGATGTCCAAGATCTGCATCGAGGCTGAGAAGAGCCCGTTCTTCGATCAAGCGCCGCCCTACGCGAGCCGCGCGACGACCATCACCGAGGCCATCGCGAGAGGCGCGTGCAACACCGCGCGAGAGATCGGCGCGAGGTACATCGTCTCGTTCACCGAGAGCGGCACCAGCGCGATGAACGTGAGCCTCTCGCGCCCGCACGTGCCCATCATCGCGTTCTCACCGAACGCCAAGACACGCCGACGCATGGCCATGCTGTGGGGCGTCATCCCGCGCGAGATGCCGGCGCTTCACAACACAGACGCGCTCGTCGACTGGTGCACTGGCGATCTCATGGCGAGCGGCTTGGCCTCACCGGGTGAACGCGTCGTCATCGTCTTCGGCGCGCCGATTGGCGTCTCTGGGAGCACCAACTCGATCCGCGTCCACGTCATCAGTTAGGGGCACCTGCCGGGTGAACGTGGGGGCACCTGCCGGTGGGGAGGGTGTGGCTCGGCACGTCGCAGTACCTTTTCCTGTGCCGGCAGCGGCGCGGTGCCTTTTTCTGGGACCGCCGACTGACGCCTCCCGTCGCAACAGTCGCAACGCACTCCAACCCACGACGGGTCGGCGGGTCTCGGCGACAGGTGGCTGGGGAGAAGAGGATAAGACTGAAGGCGAGTCGAAGGCCCTTCCGGATAGATCCGAGGTACAAAACGACGAAGCCCCCAGTCGGACGGACCGGAGGCGCAAATCGCCGTTTATTTAGTTGTAGGAGAACCAGACCTAGGCCGCTTCGTCTCACGAGTGCGGCGTGCCGTTGCCTGTGCCGTTCACACCCGCCGGCGAGACGACGACGTGGTGTGAGGCGCGCGTGGCCCGCTGCTTTTGCACCGCGCGCGCTTTGCTCTCGATGGAGCGTTTCGCGACCTTGCGCGGTTTGTAGCCGAACTCGCCGAACACTGCGCTCGACTCGCCGAACTGGCTCGTGACGAAGTTGCGCAGCCCCGCAAGGAGCGGATTCAACGCCACGGCTGCGGCGCGCTCGTCGGCGACCGAGCGGCGCCACTTGTTGCGCGATTGGCTCGTCTCCTCGAGGAGGCCGAGGAACTGCTCGACCTTCTTGGTCAACTCCACGACGGAGTGGTTGACGCCATTGAGCGTGACGGTCTGCTTGGTCTTGAGGTGCTTCTTGATCGCGTCGACGATCGTCTGCATCTCGCTCTGCTTGCTGAGTTTCGTATCACCGGTCTTCATTGTCTTCACGGGTGAGCTGCGACAAGAGGCGCCCGACTTGGGCAGCGTTGCGCTTGGCTCATGTTCCTGTCGACCCGGTCTGGCGGAAGTTGCTGCTCTTGTTTGGTGAAGTGATCTTTTTCTCGAGAGGAGGCGATTTCTCGGCGAGAGAACACGTCCTGTCGCGGGGAGAGGACCTTCTCTCGCGGGGAGAAGACCTTCTCTCGCTGGGAGAAGACCTTCTCTCGTCAGATGAAGTGCTTCTCTCGTTCGGGGAAGACGATCACTCGGCAGGTGGACTCGATCTCTCGCGTTGAGGAGATGTCCACTCGTCCGGAAGAGTCGTTAGGAGCGCGATGATGTTTAGCTGATGACGTGGAAGCGGATGGAGGTGCTTCCGGAGACGCTGATGGCCCAACCCCAAAGCCACCTGCCGCCGAGACGACCGGCAGCGGCGCGGTGCCTGTTCCTGGGACCGCCGACCACCTTCTCAACTCACGAAAGTCGCACCACGCCAACAACCGTCATGCGTCGGCGGGCACAGGAAAAGGTACTGCGACGTGCCGAGCCATAACTCCCCAGCCGACAGGTGCTCCCTCTAGAACCCAAAGGCGAAGGCGAGCTCGGGCTCGAGAGAGAGGAGCGTGCTGTTCGGCGGGATCGAGATGACGGCCTTCACGGGCGTGAGCATCATCGCAGCCTTGGGCGAGCCGAGCTGGACGCGGATGCCGCCGCCGAGCGATGCGAAGACGGGTCCACCCGAAGCCCAGGCATCTACGAACTTGACTGGCGCGCCAGCGGCCTCTCGAACGGGGACGGACACGGCCGCGTCATACGTCGCCACACCAGCGCCGACCATGATGTAGGGCGCTACGGTGTGTTTGGTCCAGAGGGCCTCTTCACCGAACACATAGTGGAATCGCGCCTCGACGTGGAGGTATGGCAAGCTCGAGATTGGCGAACCGTTGAGCACCACGCCCGCGCGCGCGCCGACGAGGATGTTGCCAGTGGGTGCGTAATCGAACGACGCCAGGATTCGGAAATTGCCGAACACCGTGCCGGACTGGACGGCGCCAGCGTTGCCGTTGCCCGCGAGCCCGTTGAACTGCGTGGTGTTGCCAGGATAGGCGACGCCGTTCTCCGCGCAGCGGTACCCCTCGTCCGCGAACTTGGAACTCAAGCCGCCGAGGCACGCAATCTTTCCCGTAGGTGGACCGCCAGTCGAGCTTGTCCCGCTGATGAACGTGATGTCCAACGCCGCGCCGAGTCCGATGAAAATGCGCGGGCCCTTCTTCGGACCGACAGACGCGCACTTGCCTTCTTTGCACGAGTCGCTGGAGCACTCGTTGTCGGCCTCGCAGCTCTCGCCCTCGCTCTTGCCCTTGGACACAGGCTCGGCGCACTTGCCGTCGGTGCACATGGCGCTCTTGCACTCGGTGCTCTCCGAGCACTCCGCGCCGACCTCGAGCTCGCCGCCTCCGGTGCCGCCGTCCTTGCAACCTGCGCTCTCGGGATTGCGGCAGCACTTGCCCGCCGGACCCTCTGGGCATGTCTCGCCGCACTGCTTTTCGGGCTTCTTTCCGGGCAGGCGCGGCGCGTCGCCGTTCATGTCGTCCGCGGACGCGCGGATGTTGACGACGAACGGGTTCTTGCGGCTTCCCGCAGAGGCGATGACGTCGTTCTGATCGTCGAAGCCTTGGATGAAGTACTTGAAGTCACCCTGCTGGACGTCGGTGCACTTGGCCGAGGCGCCGTAACCGGACCCCATCTTGACCATGTCCGCGTTGGCGAACTCGGTCATGCCGAAGCCCTTGTAGCGAAGGACGACGCGCTTGAGCGCGCCGCTGCCTGTGTATTCTACATAGATAGGCACGGGCGTCTTGACGACCTGCTCGGTGACCGGCGTGTGCGCGAAGTCGTTGACCGACGGTGTGCCACCACCGCCGCCGCCACCGCCATCACCACCGTCGCCGCCGCCGCCACCACCGCCACCACCGCCACCACCACCACCGCCACCACCACCAGCGATCTGCTTCTTGGCGTCCGCGAACGCGGCCTCCATGTCCTTGGTCTTGAGATCCTTGTTGAGCGTGATGGTCGGATCGAGCTTCAACGCCTCGACGAACGCCGCGGTGCCCTTGGCCTTGTCGTTGAGGCCGCCGATTTGGACCGTACCCAAATCACGCTGCAGGCTCGCGCGAACCTTGGCGGAGCACGCGCTGCACATCTTGATGGCGTCGTTCAGCTTCTTCTGCGCGGCCGAGAAATCTGCCGTGAGGTAGTCCTCATCCATCGCCTTCTTGTCGAGGGCCTGAGCCTTGCTCTCCGCGCTCTGCGCGAAGGCGGGGCGGCTGGCAAAGAGCCCAGCAATGATGATCATCAGCAAGCTGAAGCGGCGAAGGTTCGAAAGAGCAGTGGCCACGTCGACGTCTCCCTTGCGCGATTCTCGAATCGCGGACAGCCGGTTCAGAAAAAACAGCGAGCCGAGTTACACCCGAAATTTCGCTCGGACGCTACCACTGATTGCGCCCCCAACGCCATTCTCCAGCTTTTGTTACAACCGGACTGAGGCTCGGTCTTGGCTTAGGGCGTCGAGGTGGGCGTGGTCAGCTGGGTCTGCGTCTCGACGCGGATGAACTGCACGCGCCGGTTGAGCGCGCGGTTGCCTTCGCTCGTGTTCGGGACGATGGGTTGGGCCATGCCGTAGCCCTTCGAGGTGAGGTGGGTCGGATCGATGCCGTGGCCGACGAGGTAGGCACGGACGGCGTCTGCACGAGACTGCGAGAGCTTCGCGTTGTACGCCGCGCTGCCGACGTTGTCCGTGTGACCTTGGACCTCGATCACGAACTTGGTGTTGTCCTTGAGGACCTGCACGATCTCGTCCAGGATCTTGAAGCTGATCGCGCCCTTGATCACGGCCTTGTTGAACTCGAACTGGATCTGCTGCGTGATGCGGATCTCTTTGGCCGTGACGATGACGAGCGCGTTCTTCTTCGGGCAGCCTGGGCGGTCACCGCCTGGCGAGCCTGGTGTGTTCGGGCAGAAGTCGTCGAGGTCCACGACGGTGTCGCCGTCATTGTCGAGGTCGATGCAGCCGTCCGTATCCTCGAAGCCGTCCAT
>JANYHY010000586.1 GCA_025362165.1 Myxococcales bacterium
TCGTCGCCTTCGGCGAACGACAACAACGAGCGGATTGGGGCGTGCCAACGGCACCTCTACTCGCCGAAGGCCGTTGATGTCCGCCGCAAGCGGCATCAATTGGACTACGGCCCGGCTACCACGCGCAGAATGAACCACACGAGCCCCAACGCGACGATCACGCCGCTGAGCACGCGTCGGATCAACCCGTAGCTCGAGAGGCGTTGTAGGGCGAGCACGGCGGGCAGGGCGATCGCGAGCACGCCGAGCTGCCCCAGCTCCACGCCCAGGTTGAACGCGAAGAGCGCGCGCGGGAGATCGGCGCGATCCACGGCGAGGTCCAAGAGCCCGCCCGCGAAGCCGAAGCCGTGCACCAGGCCAAACGGAAACGTCAGGAGCCAGCGATGGCGCCAACCCTTCACGAAGAAATTCTCGGCCGCGACGTACGCGATGGACAGAGCGATCGCTGGCTCGATGACGCGAGGGCTCGGCGCGATGCCCCCGATCGCCGCGATGGCGAGCGAAAGCGTGTGGCCGATCGTGAACGCAGTCAGCACTCCGAGCAGCGCCCAGACGAGCTGCTTCTGCTTCTTCTTCTCTGCCGCAGGAGGCACCAACAACAACGCGAACAAGAAGGTGAGGTGGTCGTAGCCCGTGAGGATGTGAGACACGCCGACGCGAACGATGGCTGAAAATGGCCTCCTTCCAGCGCTGACGTCCACGTCCACGTCTGGCTGGGCGAGCAGAGCGATCGCCTCGCTCTTCTGGAAGCCGCGCGTGACGGTGATGAACGACGTGTGTCCGACAGGAAAGCGATCGAGATATCCGGACGCGATATGGAGTCGCGATGGTGAGGTCGCGCACGTCAGCACGAACGACACGCGCGATCCGTCTGGCGCGTCATCCGAGAGCGAGGGCGCAGCCGCCGTGCACTTCACTCCGTCGGCGACGACCGTGATCGACTCGGCGACGCCGCGCTCTGGGTGTTCGCCGTATGCGATGGCGAGCTCTTCTCGCCGAAACACGACGGCGGCGCGGATGACGTGGTCGTCGATCGCGTACTCGGCCTTCGAGACGCCAGTTCCGTGTGCGAAAGACGCTCGCGACAAGAACGTCGCCATCGCGAACGCGACGAGCGCGATACACCACGCGCGCTTCACTTGGCGCAGTTCGCCTTCGCCGCGTCGAACCGCGATTTCACCGTGGGCCCCAGCACGCACTCGAGTGTACCGGCTTGCTTGACCGCCGCGCACACCTCGTCGCTCTGCTTGAGAGCGGTCGCCGCGGTGAGCCACATGTCGAGCGACTCCTCGGCGGGTGCGTTCATCGCCGCCTGCTTCGCCAGCACGAGCGCGCGAGGAAGATCTTTGCCCATGCCCATGAAATAGGCCGCGCCGTGATCGGCGAACGCTAGTGGGTGCTTGGCGAGGAGCTCTTCGAAGCGGTTGCGCGCGGTGGCATCGGCGGCCTTCGCCTCGTCCTCGCGGCCTGCGCGTCTGAGCGCGTCCGCCTTTGCGGCGAGCGCGTCGGGGTCATCGCAGCTAGGATCCAGCGCGGCGAGCAGCTCGAGAGCGCGGGCAGGGGACACTGAAGACGTGAGGTGAGTCACCGCGTGGGCGTAGACCGGGAGGACCGTCACTGCCTCTTGGTAGTAGTGGGTCGCGCTGGTCTTGTCGCCCTGCCGATCGAGCGCGCGCGCCCGCTCGAAGTCCATCCATGCGATCGCGAATGGCGAGACGTCTCGATACCGCGACCGCGCGAGCGCGAAGAGGCGCTCCGACTCCTGTGCGTTGCCGCGCCGCTGCTCGATCGCGGCGTGCGTCGCCATGTCGAGAGACAGCGCGTCGTTCGAGCTGTCACCAAACGTGAGCGCCTTGTCGCATTTGCCCATGGCGAGCGCGATCGGAAGCTTGCTGCGGTTCACCTCGTCGCCCGACGCGCCGAACACGGCCGCCCGCTCGATCTCGGTCGAAGCGAGCGCGAAGTCGTGGAAGCTCTCTGCGACGCTCGCCTTCGCGAGGTGCGCCTTCGGATCTTTCGGACGCTCCGCGACGGCCTTGTCCACGATCGCTTGCGCGGTCTCGAGATCCTGGACGGAGCCGAAAAATTGAGCACGTGTAAGGAGAGATTCCACGAGAGGACCGCCGCGCACCGGGTCGCTCATGTGTTTGGTTTGAAACTCGATGTCGCCGTTCAGATTCGAGATCGTGATCGATGGCGACGTCGTCGATGGAAGGTCCGGAAAAGGCGAAGCCGCGTCGATCGAGACCGACGCGGCTCCTCCATCCGAAGCGACGGCCTCCTCGTGCTTCTTGCTGCAAGCAGCGAGCACGAGGAGACAGCCGAACGCGCTACTGCGCAGCCGCAAGGTATGGGAACGTCTTGCCGCCGGTCTTCGCCGGATCGGCGTTGATGCCGTCCGTGAGGCCCGACGGAGTGCCCGCGACGACGTTGTACGTCGTGTCGATGACGTCGTAAGCGAGCCCGCGACCGCCGCAGTCCATGTTCTTGGACAGACCCGTAGCGTTGAGCTCGACGCCCAAGTACGTGGTGCAGGCAGTGCCAGCCGTGTTGAGGTACAGACGGTCATCGGCGAGCGCGCCGGCGAGTCCGTTGTAGCGACCCGCGACCGCGGTCATGCCCGCGAGCGCTTGATTGCCGCACACCGTGTCGAGGCCGTCGTAGATGCCGAGGTTCTTGCCAATCTCGGCCAAGAACGACGCTTGCCACTTGGTCGGGTCGTTGGCCGCGTTGTACGCGTCCTTCGCCATGCCCGCACCGCCGGCGTCCACGTTGAACGTGTTGTTCGCCGCGGTGTTCGCCGCAGGACGTCCCATACGATCGATCTGCGTGCCAAGCGCTGGCGGAGACGGGTTGTTCGTGCTGGTGTCTGCGCCGCCGTCAGGGTTGGGGTTGTTTTGATCCGCGACCTGGTTGTCTTTGGGACCCGAGTCCACGCCCGGAGACACGTTGTCGTCGCCGCCGCACGCCACCACGCCGATGAAGGCGAAAGAGGCCAGTCCGAAGATGATTTGATTTTTCATGGTCTTTTTCCTCCTTTCACTTGTTGGTAGACGCCCACACGCTGACGATTGGGTTCATGCCGGCATTGGTCACGAGCCCCTTGTCGATCGAGACCACGATCGCGAGTGCGTTGAGCTTGGCGAAGAAGTCCTGCGGAGCTCCGCCGTCCGCCGAGGTCTTGAGCATGTTGACGAGCACGCCCGAGGTGACCATGTCGACCGTGGGACAACCCGCCGGATCGAACATGAGGCCCGGCGCGGCCGTCTCCACCGTCGCGACGGTGTGCTTGAAGCCGTCCAAGTTGAAGAAGAACGGATCCGCGCGCGGACCAGCATAAATCTTGAACTTGCCATTCTGGCTGGTCAAACCGGCCGGCACGCTCGCGTCGCCGGTCACGTAGCCACTGGCGCCGTACCAAGCTTGAATCTTGTTGGCTGCGTCGAAGGTCACGATGATGTCGAACGGCGTGGTGACCGCACCATAGGCGGGGCCGCTGTTGGTGTGGAACACGTACTGGACCTTGTCCGAGAACTTGGTCGTGGGCGTCGTGTCGAACTTGCTCGTCATGACAAACACGGCGTTAGCGCCGTCGACCCAGGTGTAGAGGTCGTTGATGTCGACTGTCGAGTCGGCTTTGGTGGCCGGCGAATCCAAGTGGTCAGCCGATTGTGCAGCGGGTTCGCGGAAGAACATCGCCAAGCCGACAGCGGCGATAGCGAGTCCTAGTCCGCCAAGAATACGTCCAAGTCTCATGAAATTCTCCTTAGAGAGTGGAAGTCCACCCTAGTAGTAGTAGTCAGCCTACGCCTGTTGGGCTTCGGCAGTTGCAAAACATTGCCGCAGCCGGTCATTTAGCAAACAGCAGTCCCTCGTCAAAAGTTTACATAATGCATCTTATGCGCGATTTGTAGAGGCCCTATCTGGGGAGATCGGGACGCTTGCCAAGCGGAGTGTCGATGCCGATCGCCATCATCGCGCCTGTGTTCGAGAGCACGTAAGCCCGGTTTCCAAACGTCGCGGGACTGGCTGAAAACCCAGTGTCGGTATCGATACCGTCGATGACTCGTCCGTTCTCTGGGTTGATCAAGAACAGTCCATAGCGACTGCTCCCGAACACGATCGCCCCCGCGACGACCGCAGGCGCCGTGATGCCACCTTCGGGGATTGGGAGCCGCCAAACTTGGTGTCCGTTCGTCGGGTCGAGCGCAGACAACCCGGTCTGGGCGCTTGAAGCGAGCAAGAGTCGCTTCTCTGGTGCGCGTGGCCCTCCGGTGTCTGGTCCGTTCGGGTGCGGAACGTGCGAGCGCTGGTCGAAGTACATGAGGTCATTCACGCCCGCGACCTTCTCGTTCACCCAAACGCGCGAGCCGTTCTCCGCGTCGAGCGCGTGGACTCCGCCGGTGTAGCTCGCGACGAACACGACCCGTCCAATCGGCGCGATGTCTGCGACGATCGGCGTCGTGTCCACGTCGAGGTAGCGCTGCGTCTGATCGCCCGACGACTGCTCAGCCTCTGCGGCGAGGTCCACGGGCGCCCACTTCTCCGAGCCATCCCGCGCGTCGAATGCGCCGACGTGCCCATCCGAGAATGCAAAGTACACCTTTCCGTGATCGAGCGCCGGCCCCGAGTATCCCGCGAGCTCCATGCCCGCGGCTGGGCTGCGGTGCACCTGCCACTGAGGCTTGCCGGTGCGCCGATCGACCGAAAACAGCTGATCTGAGGCGTTCGCAAAGATCAGCGACTCGCCGTACAGGACCGGCTTCTTGCTGACCTCAGAGCCGGAGTTGAAGCGAAAGACGAGCGCGCCATCCGAGGCCCGGACTGCGTACAAGCCCCCGTCATGAGAGCCGAAGTAGACCACGTCAAGCTCGCGATCGTAGAGCGGCTCGCACTGCACGATGTTGGCGGTCTCGAAGCGCCAGATGGTCGATAGGTTGGACGACCGCAGCGCGTACAACCCGCGATCCGACGATCCGACGAACACTCTGTTGTGCGCAGTGTCCAGCTCAGGCTTGCCGTGCTCGTAAGGCTCACCTGCCACGCGCGTGTCCATCGTGAGCTGTCGTCGCGCGAACACGTCGAGATCGCCCGACGGGTGCGTGTACCAGAGCGGCGTCTCTGGGTTGACGCGATCGCCCATTTTCTCGCTGGTCGCGCACGCGGCGAGCGCGAGCACGAGCCACAGGCGTCGCATCACTTCGGTCCCGGCTTGGCGCCGCCGAGGAGCTGCTTGAGCTGCTGCGGTGTCAGACCCTTGCCGCCACCCGGACCGCTGCCAAGCATGCCGGTCTCCTTCGCAGGCAGCGCGCTCGGATCCAAGCGACGCAAGCGATCGTCCGCGAGCTCTTGCAAGTACGGCAGCGGGTGGTTCTGGCCAGGCTCGTTCAAGCGCTCGTGCAGCGCCTTGAGCAACTCCTTGGCCTTCGCGACGTCGCCCTTCTGTTGAGCCACGCGCGCCTGGTGGTACATGCCGAGCTCTTTGAATCCGACGACGTCGGTGTTCTCGAGCGCCTTGAACTCGGTCGCCGCCTCGTCGAGGTATTTGTCCTTCTCGGCGGGTGTCAGCTGCGCCTTCTGCTCGTACGCGAAGCCGAGACCCTCGAGCGCGCGGCCCATCACCTCACCGTCGGCCTTGGCTAGCGGAGAGTCCTTCGCGTCGCTGAACGCCGTGACGGCGCCGTCGGTCTCTCGTTTGTCGAGCAAGAGCGAGCCCTCGCCAAGGCGCGCCAAGGTCGCAGCTCCCGTCGACGGATACTTCGAGGTCACTTCACGGTACTTCGCGAGTGCCGCTTCACGACGCTCGTCATAGGTCTTGAACGACAGGCCCGGATCGACCGGCTTGTCCGGATCATCCTTGGGCGGATCGCCGATGCGCGCTGTCTCGTCCGCTACCGCTTGCGCGAGCGCGACCGACGCCTCCTCTGACTTCTGTCGTTGGGTGTACGCGTAGCCGAACCAACCCAGCGCGACGACCACGACCGCACCGACGACACCCCAGACGGTCTTCTGGTGACGCTTGGCCCACTCCTCGGCGCGCATCGCTCGCTCGACGGTCGGCTCAGCGGCCTCGATGGCGGTCGCGACTTCACGCTTGGGGCGAGCCTTCGTGCCGATCTTCGCGAGTCGTTTGCTCGCGGACTTCTCGAGCCCGCTCTTCTTGGCGCCCCGCTCTGCCTTCTTGCGCGCCGCGAGCTTGGCCTCTTCCGAAGCCGCGATGGCAGCGATCTCGTCGTCGTCATCACCAAGGGCAGCGACGCGACGCGCGATGGCCTCAGGCGAAGCAGCGTCCTCTTCTTGCGCTTCTTCCTCGTCCTCCGCGGACTTCTCTTCGGAAGATTCGTCTTCTTCAGAAGACTCCTCGGCGTCCTCTTTCTTGGACGTCTCGTCGTCGGAGTCTTTCTCTTCAGAAGAAGATCTCTCCTCGACTTCAGAGGCGGTTTCGTCGTCCTTCTTGTCTTCGTCGTCCGGCACGGCGGGCACCTTAGTAGATGCCGCCATCGGGGGCCAGCGCTCGTGTGGCCGGAGCTCGGGTCGCCCAAATGGCCGTCACAGGGACCTCTGTGGACACGTCCACTTCTTCTCTCGAGCTCTCCAGCTCGAACATGCTGACGTTGGCTGTGCGGACGCGCGGCGAGAGCGCGACGCCGTCGAGAGTCACTGGCCCTGGCGTGTCTTGCTCCACCAGCACCACCACCCTGCCCACTCCAGGACCCACGCGCAGCTTCTCGTGCACTGGCTTTCCGGCTGTAGGAATGGCGCCGCCTTCGCGCGGATCGAGGGCGCCAGCCTCACGCAGGATCGTCACGGCCTCGAGCATGGGGTCCACGTTGGTCACGTACTTCGCCAGCCCGATCACGAGCTCGTGCTTGGCTCCGAGTGCACCGAGAGCGCGAGCTTCGTGCAGCCGTGTGGACGCTTGAGACTCTTGGGCGAGCGCGGTCGCGAGCTCGGGCACCGCTGCGTGATCGCCGATGGCTCCGAGCGCGTCTGCGACGTACGCGCGCAGCCGCAGCGCAGCTCCGTCCGTCCGATGAAGCGCGAACGCGAGGTCTGGCACGGCGGCGGTCGCCTTCAAGCGGCCCAGCGCCGACACGATGTCTCGTGCTGTGGTGAGCTCCACGGACTCTTGGTCTCGCCCGATGCGGCGGTACCACTCCACCAGCTCCGGGATCGCGCGCTTGTCACCGTGGTCTGCGAAAGCGAGCGCCGCGAACTTGCGATCGTCGAAGTCTGGCGAACGCAACAAAGCCTCGGCCTGCAGTGACGGCACCTCACCCGCTCTCACCAGCGCGAGCGCCACCCAGCGTTTGACGTGCTCGTCCTCTTCTCGATCGAGCGAGCGTCGAAGCTCCGGGACGACCTCATGACCGCGCAGCGTGTACAGGACGATCGCCGCTCGCCGCCTTATCTCCACGTTCGCGTCGTCCAGCAACGTCGCAACCTCCGGCGCGGCGAAGACGTCTCCTTGCATGCCTAGCCGCAGCGCCTCGGGCAGCTCCACTCCCCCCTGCCCTTCGAACTTGCCGTGCGCGTGCGCAACGCCTACGAGCGCAGACCGCATGAATTTGGCCTTCTCCGGCCAGGTGCGTGACGTGTCATGTATCTCCGCGCGGTCGACCGAGACGTCGTACAGGGCGCACGCGCCAGAGCGTTTGTCGCAGACGAGCCTGTCCGTGTTCTCTGCGTAGAGCTCGTAGTCGTCCGTCTCTGCGAAGGCCAAGCCCTTGTCCGTGGTCTCAGGGTGCGCGAGGAGCGGTCCGAGGTCGCGCCCACGCAAGCGCGCCGGTCGAGGGATGCCTAGCGCCGAGAGCGTCGTCGGCAACAGATCGATCGTCTGCACCGGAGCGCTCACGCGCGCGTTCGCCGCCACGCCAGGACCCACGATCACGAGCGGCACACGCACCTGCTCCTCGTAGACCGTGGTGCCGTGATAGCGCCCGCCATGCTCGCCGAACTCCTCACCGTGATCTGCGGTCACCATCACGATCGCGTCTGGTTTGCGCGCGCGCACGATCGCGACGATCTGCCCGATGCCCTCGTCTGCCGCAGCGATCTCGCTGTCGTACGCGTCCTTCTCGGTGTCGCCGAACGCGTGCTGCGCGTGCGCGACATAGGGCTCGTGGGGCTCGAAGAAGTGCACCCACAAGAACGCAGGCGAATCGGTCGGTGTATGTTGCAAGTATTCGGTGAGCTGAGCGGCGCGAAGGGACGGATCCGCAAACTCCTCCTTGCGGTACTCGAAATCGAGCCCGTCGCGGCGGAAGCGCTCGAAGCGATCGGTGTCGATGAAGAACACCGCTGGCGGATAGAACGCTGCCGTCTTGTAGTCGTAGCGCCGCAGCTGCGCGGCCCACGTCTCCGAGTCTTGTCCGAGACCCAACGCCAGCAGCGGTCGCATGTACTTGCCAGTCATCATCGACGTGACCGAGTACGAAGTGTGCGGCGTTGGACAGTACGCGTCGTCGAACGTCGTGCCCTCTTTTGCGAGCGCGTCCAGGTGCGGCGTCGTCGGCCGCGCGTAGCCGTAGGCGCCGACGTGATCGGCGCGCAGCGCGTCCACGGAGATCAAGACGATGTCGCGGCCAGTCCAGTCGAGCGCGCGCGCGACCTCGGCGTTCGTGGTGGTGGCGACGCCCTCGTCGTCCAACGGCGGCGCGAGCCACGACGCGACTCGCAGGCCTCGGCTCAGCACTGGCGCGTGGTCTCCCATGACCATGCACAGGTTGCCGTACGTCGCGAGGCGAGGCGCGGCGAACGGCGCCCATCCCATGCAAGCGAGAGCGATCGCGAGTCCGAACCACGGCGCCCTACTACTCTCGCTCTCTCGCACGAGCGCGTAGAGGCCCGTCGAGAACAGAGTGATCGCGAGCATGGCGAGGTGAAACGCCGGATACAACCGCGGGAGCACCCAAGCGTCCGCGGCCCACGAAATACAGGCGATCACGAGCAGCAGCCATGATCGTTGACGAGTCAACCGTGGCAACGACACGGACAATACGAGCGCGCCCACCGCCGCCATCACGACGATCATCGGCGCGCGCAACGCCCACGACGCGAAGTGACGTCCGAACGTGATCCCGTACCCGAGGGCTGCGCCCGAGACGCCTCCAACCACGCGCAGCACCGTCCGCGAGTCGCGATACGCGTAGAGCGCTACGACGAGCGGCGCCACCAACATCGACGCCGCGAGCGTGATCGGCATGGCGCACGTGCGCGAGGGCCATAGCTCCCACGAGCCGGAGAAGTAGTCTCGATAGATCACCGAGACGACCACGTGCTCGATGGTGAGCAGCGCAAGCCAGGCGAGGAGCACTGCCCCTACGCGGCGGGCAACGCCGGAGTAGTCGGGCACGGGCGCGGGCACGTTTACGGGGGATCAGTCGATGACGATGTGCTTGAGCTTCATCTGCACGTCGCTCGACCAGTGGTTGTGGAACGCGCGCACGCAAGTAGACAGGTAGCGGTCGTACTCGTCGAAGGTCTTGTCGCCGTATTTCGTGCGGATGTCTTTTTCGTGGAGCTTCATTCGGCGCAGCCACTCGCCGGTGGTCTTGCCATAGTGAGTTCGGCGCGTCTTGAGCTCGAGGATCTCCCACGACGGGTTCACCGCCATGATGAGCTCCTCCAGGCGCGGATTGAGACCGCCTGGGAAGATGACGTCTGCGGTGAACTTGAGATCCGAGATGTCGTTCTTGGTGCGGGGGACGCGGTTGCGCAAGATCGCCTGGAACGCGAACAGACCGCCCGGCTTGATCCACTCGGCGACGCGGTTGAAGTACTTGCGGTAGATGTCTACGGCCTGACCCTTCGCGGCCTGCGCCGGCGAGCAGAGGTGATCGATCATCTCGATCGACACGAGCGCGTCGTATTTGTTCGCGGGCGCGTAGTCCTTGTAGTCCGTGCACCATGCACGCATGTTCGGGATCTTGCGCGCGTTGATCTCTTCGTACTGCGCAGAGCTGAGCGTGATGCCGTGCGCCTCTTTGACGCCGCGTCGCACCAAGTACTCGAGGTTCGCGCCCCAGCCGCAGCCGATGTCCAGCACGGTCTTTTCGGGGGTGAGCTCGGCGTAGTCGTAGAGGACCTTGCTCTTGTTCTCTTGCGCCTGCTCGAGCGTGTCCGTGTCTTTCTCGTAGACCGCGCAAGTGTAGTGCATGCGCTCGTCCAGCCAGAGCCGGAAGAACTCGTTGGACACGTCGTAGGCGACTTCGACTTCTTCTTTTGTGCTCGTCATTACGGCCGTCTCCTCCGCGCTTCTTACACGAAAGGAGGGCTTTCGGCACTACTTGAAGACGATATCGAGGACCTCGTAGATGCGTTCGCCGCCGGGCATTTGCATCTTGACCTCGTCGCCGACCTCTTTGCCGAGCAGCGATCGCGCGAGCGGGCTCGTGACGCTGATTGAGCCCTCTTCGAGCTTCGCCTCGTCGGCGCCGAGGATGCGATAGACGACCTCCTCCGAGGTCTCGGCGTTGGAGAGCTTGATGGTCGCGCCGAAAGCGACGCGCGAACCCGAGAGCTTGCTCGTATCGATCACCTCGGCCAAGGCGATCTTCTGCTCGAGCTCCTTGACGCGACCCTCGATGAACGACTGCTTGTCGCGCGCGGCGTGGTACTCGGCGTTCTCTTTCAAGTCGCCGTGCTCACGCGCGGTGGCGATGGCTTGGATCACGTTCGGCCGCGCGACGGCGCGAAGCTGATGCAGCTCCTCGCGTAGCTTGGCGTACCCTTCGGGAGTGATCGGGTTCTTGTCCATGACTGACTCTGCGTTCTACCACACGACGGACCATGGCCATCATCGGTGAGCGCCCCGAGTCGGGCATGCGTCTCGAGATCGAGCGTCCACGCGGCGATGCAGCCCCGTTTCGCTACGAAGGCTGGGTCAAGACACCCGAGACCAAGACAGCCGTCGCGGTGCTGATCGACGGTCCAGGCGAGGTGAGCGTCGTCGGCGAGGGTCTGGACAAGGACACGATCGAGAAGGTGCGCCTGCTGATACGTGCAGCATGCAAGCATGCCAGGACAGAGGGCCGCCCGCCTCCGTTGCGCATTCAAAGATGGCGCGGCCCGCGATGATGCGGTAATCCCGGCCCCATGCGTGCCCTCTTGCTCTGCGCGACCCTGGCCGTTTTGCCCGTGTGCGCGTGCGAAGAGGTGCCCCCGCCCAAGACGAGTCTGTCGTACACGGACAGCGCGCGGCGCGCGTACGAGACGGCGCTCACGGAGTTCACCTCGCACAACTGGGTCGAGTCTCAAGCGCTGATGCGCGAGGTGAAGCGCAAGTACAGCTACTCCAAGTACGCGCGGTTGGCCGAGCTGCGCATCGCGGACGCAGACTTCGAGCAGGACAAATTCGCCGAGGCGCTGCGCGGCTACAAACAGTTCGCGCACGATCACAAGACGGACGCGGAAGAGCTGATGTACGCGCGTGCTCGCGCCGCAGAGACGCAGTATCGGGAGATCGGGGACTCGTTCTTGATGCCTGCCTCCGAAGAGCGCGACCAAGCAGCGGTGGTGGACTCGTACAAGGAGATCGTCGGCTTCATCCGAGATTTCCCGGACGCCCGCGAAGCTCCACGCGTGTGCGCGCTGCTCGAGGACGTGACCGCGAGGCTTGTGCGACACGAGATGTACGTCGCGCGCTTCTACTTGCAGCGTGACAACTTCGACGCCGCGGTGCTCCGTTTGCAATACGCGATGCGCAACTACGCGACCGAGCCGCCGTGCTCGACGACCGCGAAAATCGCCTCAAGCGAGGTCGCTCCGGCGATCCACACAGTGCCTCCGCGCACGGAGAACGCGTTCGGTCTCGCGCCCGACACGCTGCTGTTGTTGGGTGAGGTCTACATGAAGATGCGCAAGTTCGACGAGGCGAAGGCCGCGTTCAGCGCGATCCTCGGTCGATACAAAGAGAGCCCGCTGACGACGCTAGCCAACCGCTACCTCGACGAGCTCGCGCACAAGAAAGCCTGACGTGACGCAACCGACCGAGCTCGCCAAGCGCACGATCCTCGTCGTCGACGACGAGAAGAACATTCGGCGCACGCTCTCCCTAGTGCTCGAGGGGGAAGGCTACCGCGTGCTCACCGCGGAGACCGCGAAGGCAGCGCTCGCGATCCTTCGAGACTCCGAGTCGCCTGTCGACATGGCGATCCTCGACGTGAAGCTGCCGGACATGAGCGGCCTCGAGGCGCTCGAGCTCATTCGCAAAGACGAGGCGACACGGGAGCTGCCGATCGTCGTCATCAGCGGTCACGCCACGCTCGACGACGCGGCGCGCGCGATCGAGCTCGGCGCCGCGGACTTCTTCGACAAGCCGCTCATTCGCGAGCGCGTGCTCGTCAGCGTCAAGAACGTCGTAGACGCCGCCCAGACGCGCCGCACGCTGGCGCAGCTCTCCCAACGGGAGCTCCAACGCTACGAGATGATCGGCGCGAGCCCCGCACTACGGCGCGTCTTCGTGGAGGTCGAGAAGGTCGCGCCCACCAAAGCGAGCGTCCTCATCACGGGGGAGAGCGGCACGGGCAAGGAGCTGATCAGCCGCGCCATCCACCAGCTGTCAGGCCGTAAATCGCAGCCTTTCGTGAAGGTGAACTGCGCGGCCATCCCGCGCGAGCTCATCGAGAGCGAGCTGTTCGGCCACGAGAAAGGCTCGTTCACCGGCGCGCAAGGTCGCAAGCGGGGCTTCTTCGAACAGGCGCATGGCGGCACGCTGTTTTTGGACGAGGTCGGCGACATGGATCTCGTCGCGCAAGCCAAGTTGCTGCGCGCGCTGCAGTCTGGAGAGATCTCGCGCGTCGGCAGCGAGCATGTCTTGCACGTGGACGTGCGCGTGCTCGCGGCCACCAACAAGGACTTGAGCCGCGCGGTGGAGAGCGGCGCGTTCCGGGAGGATTTGTTCTTCCGCTTGAACGTGTTCCCGCTGCGCAGCCCGGCGCTGCGCGATCGTCTCGAGGACATCCCGATCTTGGCCCAGTCGTTCATGGAGGCTTTCAGCCGAGAGAACGGCACCAAGTGCAAGCCTGTCGATCCCGAGGTGATGAAGGCGCTCGCGAGCCGCTCGTGGCCTGGAAACGTTCGCGAGCTCAAGAACGTCGTCGAGCGCATGGCCATCCTCTCGGGCGACCGCGTGACGATCGCGGACATGCCTGAAGACCCGCACGCGAGCCCATTCGAGGAGGAGGCGAGCCCAGAGCCCGCCGAGCAGTCAGAGGCTCCCGAAGCCGAAGAGGCCGACGCCTCGGGACCGCGCGCGCCGCTGCCCTCGACGTACCTCACGCTGCGTGATTTTCGCGAGCAGGCCGAGCGCAAGTACATCGTCGACACGCTGAAGCTCACGGGCTGGAACATCTCGCGCACTGCGGTGGTGCTTGGCGTCGAGCGCACCAACTTGCACAAGAAGATCCGCGCCTACGAAATCCGCCGCGGCGAGGGCTAGTGCAGGATTTCCGCGCGTATACTTAGCGCGTGCTCACGACCGATCCATCTCGATCCGGCCTGCTCCATGGCGAGGCGCGAGCGTTCGAGGTGAAGGGGCGCGACCCCTGCTTGCTCGCGTTCCATGGGTTCACGGGCTCGCCTTCGGAGATGATGCCCGTGCTGCAAGCTGCGGCCGCGGCGGGATTCGCGGTGCGCGCGCCGCTCCAGCCGGGTCATGGAACCAACCCGGCAGACCTGCAGCACAAGACGTTCGAGGATTGGATCGCCGCGGGGCGGCAACACTTCGTGCAAGCGTCGCACGATCACGAGCGCGTCGTGGTGATGGGGTTCTCGATGGGGAGCCTCGTCGCGCTCAAGCTCGCGAGCGAGGGGCTACCTGGTTTGGCAGGCTTGGTGGTGCTCGGCAACGCGCTCTTCTTGTCCGCGCACTCCGCGTTGCCGCTCGGGCTGTTCACTCGTTTGAAAGGAACACCAGACCTCTACTTGTTGAAGCCGCGCGCGGCGGACATGGAGGACCGCACGCTCGCGGACACCATCGTCACGTACGACCGTCACCCGATCCGCGCGGCGCACGAGGTCTTCCGCGCAGGAGCCGTCATGCGCAGAGAGCTCGGACACGTGCGCTGTCCGACGCTGATTCTCCATGGAAAGAAGGATCGCGTGTGCCCCTCGACGAACGCGACGTACCTGGCAGATCACCTGACGCATGCGGCGAGCGTGAAGGTTCGCGTCTATCCGAACAGCGCGCACGTGCTCGGGTGCGACTTTGATCGAGCCGAGGTCTCGGCCGAAGTAGTTTCTCTTCTAAAGACCTCTTCTAACAGACGCTAGACGCCGGTCGAGCCGTAGCCGCCCTCGCCGCGGACCGTGTCGACGAGGTCTTCCACGATGTGCAGCTCCGCGCGCGCGACTGGTGCGAAGACGAGCTGCGCGATGCGATCGAGCGGATTGATCGTGACTGGCGCGTCGCTCAAGTTCACGAGCAGCACCATCACCTCGCCGCGGAAGTCGCTGTCGATCGTGCCGGGCGCGTTGAGGATGGTGATCCCGAAGTTCGCGGCGAGCCCAGAGCGCGGCCGGATCTGCGCTTCCCAGTGCTCGGGGATGGCGAGCGCGAGTCCCGTGGGGATCTTCATGCGCGCGAGCGACGCGGGGACGATGGGCGCCGCGACCGCCGCGTGCAGGTCCATCCCAGCCGAGCCATGAGTCTGATAACGGGGCAGCGGCGCTTGCACCGGCCCGACTCTCTTGACTGCGACATGGACGTCCGCGAGCACCGTTTTTTGGTACCACGCCTGCCCCGCCCCGGCTCAGGCGATCGTGCCAAAGACGCCATCTATTCAGAATGGGACGTCCACGCGGGCGCTCTGATATCCTGTCATCCTGATGCCTGTGACCTCGCCCAACGTCTCGCCTCCGCGCGTCGTGGGCCGATACGCGCTCTACGACGAGATCGCGGCGGGCGGCATGGCGACGGTGCATTTCGGGCGCTTGCTCGGTCCCGTCGGCTTCTCTCGCACGGTCGCGATCAAGCGCCTCCACCCGCAGTTCGCCAAAGACCCTGAGTTCGTCTCCATGTTCCTCGACGAGGCCCGGCTCGCGGCGCGCATCCGCCACCCGAACGTGGTGCAGACGCTCGACGTGGTCGCGACGCAAGGCGAGCTGTTCCTCGTGATGGACTACATCCAAGGCGAGTCGCTCTCGAAGCTGATCCGCGCCGTGCGCGATCTTGGGCAGCGGATACCCACGCGCATCGTGACGACGATCATGACGGGCGCCCTCAGCGGTTTGCACGCGGCGCACGAGGCCCGCAACGAGCGCGGCGAACCGCTCAACATCGTGCACCGCGACATCTCTCCGCAGAACATCCTCGTCGGACAAGATGGCGTCCCGCGCGTGCTCGATTTTGGCGTGGCGAAAGCCGCTGGTAACATCCAGACCACGCGAGAGGGCCAGCTCAAAGGCAAGCTCGCGTACATGGCGCCCGAGCAGTTGCAGGGTCTGTCGTCGCGCCAGATCGACGTGTTTGCCGCCGCCATCGTGCTCTGGGAGGCGCTCACCACGCAGAGGCTCTTCTCGGGCGACAACGAGGGCGCGATCGTCGGCAAGCTCATGGCAGGGACGATCGAGCCGCCGAGCCGTTTCGCACCCGAAGCGCAGCCGTTCGATCAGGTCGTCCTGCGCGGGCTCGCGCGTGATCCCTCCTTGCGATGGGCGACAGCGAAGGACTTCGCGAGCGCGCTCGAGCGGTGCTGCGGGCTCGCGTCACCGAACGAAGTCGGCGAGTGGGTCGATCACATGGCTCACGTCGCGCTGCACTCGCGCGCGTCGAAGATCGCAGAGATCGAGAGCTCATCGGTGAACCTGTCTGCGGTGCCCAGCGCCGAACAAATCGCGAGCGGTGATCTCGGCGCGACGATGATGGGTGGCTCGGGCGCTCCTGCCGCCGTCTCCGCGCCCAACGACGCAAACCGCAGCGGCGCATACGCGGAGCCGTCTTCGCAGATGTCCAGCATCTCCGTGTCGAGCCAACGCGTCACGACGAAGAAGTCGAACACAGGCGTGATCTTGCTCGTGCTCACGGCGATCATCGCGATCGCCGTCCTCTTGACGGTCGGGATCTTGACGTTGAAGCAACGCCCCACCGCAGTCGCCACGCCCATCGCCTCTACCTCGAACGCGCCAACTGTGACGTCGACGCAGCCAGCGATCACCGCGAGCGCTCCGATCGTCGCGAGCGCTTCGGCGTCACCATCTTCGTCTGCGCACCCAGCAGGGACCTCCTCGGTCGCGGTCATTCACAACAACAACAACAACCACGTGACTGCGCACCCCCAACAGAGCGCGACCGCTACACCTTCGGCCACCACGACGCCGAAGACCAACTGCGATCCGCCGTACACCCTGGACAACTCCGGCCACAAGATATGGAAGCCGGACTGCCTGAACTGAGCTTCTGACTTGGGCAATTTTCGCGTACAATGGGGATGCATGAATCGACGCATGAATCCACTGTTTGCCTCGACTGTCGCCGCAGCCATCCTCAGCTCGAGCTCCTGGGCGTTCGCCGACGACAAGCAGGAATGCATCTCCGCGAGCGAAGGCGCGCAGAAGCAGCGAGACGATCGTCACCTCACCAAGGCGCGCGAGCAGTTCCTCGTGTGTTCACGAGACGTGTGCCCCGGCGCGGTTCGCAAGGATTGCATCGAAGCGATGGCGGACATCGACAAGCGCATGCCGAGCGTCGTCGTGCGCGCCAAAGATGGCAAGGGGATGGATCTGGTGACCGTGTCGGTGACCATCGATGGCAAGCTCGCCGCCGACACGCTCGACGGCAAATCGATCCGGCTCGATCCTGGCGTGCATCAGTTCTCGTTCGAGACGCCCGGCCAAACGACGATCGATCAAAAGGTGGTCGTCGCGGAGGGTGAGCACGATCGTTCGGTGGTGATCACTTTCGGCGCGACCCAAACTTCCGCCGCCGCAGAGCCCGAGAAAAAAGGCGCGCCCATCGGTGCCTTTGTGGTGATCGGCGCAGGCGTCGTCTCCGCGGGAGTTGGTGCGGTGTTCTACGCGCTCGGTCTAGGCCAGCGCTCGACGGATCTCTCGAGCGGCTGCGGCGCGACCCAGACCGCGTGCGATGACGAGAAGAGCTCGATCAAGACCAAGCTCGTCGTGGGAGACATCCTCACGGGTGTTGGAATCGTCGGCGTGGTCGGCGGCGTGATCTGGGCCGTCGTTCATTACACGAGCGGCCCGTCCACCAAAGAGGCACCCTCCCCCGCCGCTTTCAGGACTCGCCTCGATTTCGCCGCGCAAAGAGGCGGTGGCGTCATGTCGGTCGGCTACAGTTTCTGACAGCGTCCTCTTCTCGCGCACGCGCGTGAGTGCTACTTCGCCGCCATGCGCGAGATCGTGCTCATCCTCGATTTCGGTTCGCAGTACACGCAGCTCATCGCGCGTCGCGTGCGAGAGCAGCGCGTCTACTGCGAGATTCACCCATGCACGCTCTCCATCGAGCGCATCCGCGAGATCGATCCGCGCGCGATCATCCTGTCCGGTGGCCCCGCGAGCGTCTACGGCGAAGGCGCCCCGACCATCGACAAGGCCATCTTCGAGCTGAAAGATCACCAAGGCGAGCCGCTGCCCATCTTGGGCATCTGTTACGGCTTGCAGCTCATCGCGCACTTGCTCGGAGGCAAGGTCGAGCGAGCGACGGCCAGAGAGTTCGGCGCGGCCAAGGTGCGCATCGACTCGACTGCGGGCATCTTCCATCGCTTCGCCCACGGGGAGTCCATCGAGGTTTGGATGAGCCACGGCGACAGCATCGTCTCGATGCCGCCAGGGTTCGCGACCGTCGGCACGTCAGAGAACACGCCGTTCTGCGCTGCGGCCAACGTGCAGCGTCGCATCTACGGCGTGCAGTTCCACCCAGAGGTCGCGCACACGCCGCGCGGGTCGGACGTGCTCGGCTCATTCTTGTTCGAGGTCGCCGGCCTCACGCCGAAGTGGACGCCAGGTTCGTTCACCGAAGCCGCGGTTCAAGGCGTGCGCGATCGCGTAGGGCCCACCGGCCGCGCGATCTGCGGGCTCAGCGGGGGCGTCGACTCTTCGGTCGCCGCGGTGCTCTGTCACCAAGCGCTCGGTGATCGCCTGACGTGCATCTTCGTCGACAACGGCGTGCTCCGCCTCGGCGAGTTCGAGCAAGTCGCCGCCACGTTCCGCGAGAGCTACAAGATCGAGCTCATCACCATCGACGCGCGCGATCGCTTCTTGAGCGAGCTCAAGGGCGTGACCGATCCAGAGAAGAAGCGGAAGATCATCGGGCGCGTCTTCATCGAGGTCTTCGAGGAGGAGGCCAAGAAGGTGCAAAACGCACGCTTCTTGGTCCAGGGGACGCTCTACCCGGACGTGATCGAGAGCGTGTCGTTCAAGGGACCGAGCGCGGTCATCAAGAGTCACCACAACGTCGGCGGTCTGCCCGAGCGCATGAACCTCCAACTGATCGAGCCGCTCCGCGAGCTCTTCAAGGATGAGGTCCGCGCGATGGGAGAGGCGCTCGGCATGCCGCACGACATGCTCTGGCGCCAGCCATTTCCAGGGCCGGGATTGGCGATCCGCTGCCTCGGCGAGGTCACTCCCGCGCGACTGCTGGTGCTGCAACGCGCGGACGCGATCGTCACTGAAGAGATCCGCGCTGCAGGTTTGTACGAGTCGATCTGGCAGAGCTTCTGCGTGCTGTTGCCCGTGCGGTCCGTCGGCGTGATGGGTGACGAGCGAACGTATGAAGAGACCTGCGCGATCCGCGCGGTTCGATCCGTCGACGGCATGACCGCAGACTGGGTGCCCCTCCCCTACGAGCTGCTCGCGCGACTCTCCAATCGCATCATCAACGAGGTGCGCGGCATCAACCGCGTCGTCTACGACATCTCGAGCAAGCCGCCCGCGACGATCGAGTGGGAATGATCCGCCTCGTTTTAGCCGTGTTTGTGGCTGCGTTGGCGTGCGCGCCGAAGGCTCCTGTCGTGGTCACCGTCTCGCTGCGAATGATGGGTGATCCGCCGGACGCGCGCGTGACCGTGGACGATGAGCTCGTGGGCACGCTCGACGTCGTCCGAGCGCGTGGCATCGCGTTGCCGATCGGCAAGCACTCGATCAGCGTCGAGCATGACGGCTACTTTCCGTGCGACAAGCTCGTGGAGGTCAAAGAAGGCGACCCTCCCGTGCGTGTAGACTGCAAGCTCGTCGCCATCCCAGACTGAGAGTGAGCTTGACGTGTTGGGCCATCTGGGGCAAAAGACCCGCTCCCATGGCTAACCGCGCAATCTGGAACGTTCGTAAGCGTCACGAGTGGCTCGCGACTCCTCTCAAGGCCCGTCGCGTCAAGCGCTCGACCAAGCTCCGCTGCGGGCTCCAGGACGCGATCGACCGCAAGGCCGGCCCGTCCGCCGAGACGACAGACAAGTCCTAAGGCGTCAAGAGCCGCAACTCGGCTCGGTGTCTCTGCTCGACATCGCGGCGAACGACATCGTCTCGGTCGTGCGTGCGAGTCCGAGTCTTCCTCGGCGATCCACGAGGATGATGCCACCCACGCCGTTCGCCCGACGCGCGAGCAGAGCGATGGCCGCGCGCGCTGCGTCCTCTGGATGCATGTCTTGACGTAGCCACTCGATCGCAGTCTTTGCGAGGCACAGCTTCATCACGGCTTCGCCGTGGCCGGTGTTGGAGCATGCGCCCGCTTCGTCGTCCGCGTAGGTGCCGGCACCGAGGATCGGTGTGTCGCCGACACGACCAGGTCGCTTCATGAACGTTCCACCCGTGCTCGTAGCGGCGGCGACGTGACCGCTCGAGTCTCGTGCCACGGCGCCCACCGTTCCTCCGGCCCAGCCTTCGCTGCTTTGGTTGGTGCCTTGCATCGTCAAGAAGCGGGCACGCGCGGCGTCCGTCGTCATCGCCTCTGAGGTCGTTCGTACGAACCCATGCGCTTGCGCGAACGCTTCGGCGCCTGGCCCCGCATAGAGGATGTGCGAGCCCTCTGCGAGCACGGCGCGTGCGATCTTGATCGGGTTCGTGAATGGTGGGAGCGCGCAGACGGCTCCTGCGCGCAGAGCTCCTTCCATCACTGCGGCGTCGAGCTCGATCTCGCCGGACGTGTTGAGCGCAGCGCCGGTGCCTGCGTTGAACACGGGATCGTCCTCGAGGATCTCCACCGCTCTCTGCGCGGCGTCGAGCGCGCTGCCGCCGTCGCGGAGGATCGCGCCGCCCCCGATCGCAGCGAGCTTGCAGCCTTCGGCGTGACGCGCGCGCGCTTCGACCGGCACGGCGCCCGCTCCACCGTGAATCACGATCGACCACGAGGCTTCGTCCCTACCCCAGGAGAAGGTCACCACCTCACTCATGTCGCCAACGATAGCGGACGCGGAGCGCACCGAGGAGCGCGGCGAGCGCGAGCGGAGCGAAGAGCGGACTGGCTCGCGACGAAGCAGCGAGCTGGAAAGCGCCGATGCAAACTGCGGCGGCGACGAGTGACCACC
>JANYHY010000605.1 GCA_025362165.1 Myxococcales bacterium
GCTCCCTTGGTTCCGTTGGTCGTGGCGACGACTAGCGCGCCTGGCTTGATCTTCGCGACCTCGACGGTGGACACGAGCAATGGCGCGTTCTTGCTCGCCGGGGAGTCCACACACGATTGCTTGTAGATGATCCGCGTCGACTCCAAGCTCGTGCCGTCGAACTTGTCGACCTCCGCCGTGTCGCTGCACACCTTCGCGGCGGCGGCGTCCTTCAGCACCACGCGGCTCATGCCCCCTTTGTCCGCGGTGATCGACGCGACCTCTCCGCGCACGAGCTGGATCTGCGCGCTCGCTGCCGCCGTCGGGTCTGGGCCTTCTTCGGTGATTTCGATCGGCGCCTTCGCGTCTGGATGCAATGTCCGATAGGCGCTCTGCGAGATCCAGATTTGGCTCGCCACGGTGCTGCGGTTGTAGTGCGACGTCCCCATCAATTGGAGCTGCGTCTTGGCCTCGAACGGCATCTCCGCCATGAGGTAAGCGCGGATCAACGCGCGCGAAGTGTCGGCGAACATCGGGTCCTCGAGGCACTGCGCCGCGTCTTTGCACTGCGCGATTGCGTCCGTGCGGAGCGTCGCGATCGACGTGAAGATGGATGGCTCCACCGCCTTGCCTGTCGTGTGATCGACTTTGTCCTGCAGCCTCTCGAGCTTGCCGTACGCGTCGTCGCGAGTCTTGTAATAGGCCGCGCGCGTCTCGTGCACTGTGTTGGGCAGATCAACGTCGTAGGCGCGCTGCGCAGGCGTGAGCGTCGCCGTGAAGGCGTCGAGCTTGCTGATGTTGGCGACAGTGCGGTCGACGAACGCGTCCTTGAGCTCCTGCGAGCCCTCGAGCTTCTTGCTCGCAGCGCTGAGCTTGGTCTGATCGAGCGAGTGCGCATACCAAGTGACGAGACCGGCGACACGATCGTCGCTCGTGCACGTGCCGCTCTCGACACATTCGTCCACCAAGATCGCGGCGGAGAGCACGTCGAACCTGCGATCGTCGAAGCGCGTGTGTCGCTTGATCGTCTCGTCCGACGCGATGGCGTCGAAGCACACGAGCTGCGCGATGACCTTCTCGTTGGGTCCCTCGACGAGCGCTGCGCCCTTCGCCCACTGCGGTCCGTTCACTCCTTTGCCGCTGGTCCACGGAAGGTCTTTGCCGTCCGCGTCCTTCGGGCGTTGCCAGTACGCGTGGCACTCGTCACCTTTGTAGGCGATCGATGGCGTCATCGCTCCGGTCGCGTTGGTGCTCCCTCCACCACCGGCGGCTCCTCCGCAAGTGACGCTCCACACGAGGACACACGCGAGGCCGATGATCTTTCGCATGGGCGAGAGTTATAGCGGATACCATCGGGCTCGTGCGCATCCTCTCGACCGATCCGGACGAGCCTGGCATCTTCGCGATCGGGCAGGTCGCGACCGGTGTGTTCGCGTTCGGCCAGATGGCCACGGGCGTCATCGCGATAGGACAGCTCGCGCGCGGCGTCGTCGCGGTGGGCCAGCTGGCGGTGGGCTTCGTCGCGATCGGTCAAGCGTGTTACTCGGTCGTGTGGGGCGGCGGCATGGTCGGCCTCACCGGTCGCGGCTTTGGCTTCGTGCTCAAGACTCTCCCGAAATACAGGCCCGATCGCGGCGCACCAGAAGGATGGGCGCGGCTCGGCACGTTGATGGACGTTCGCGAAAAAGGCATCGGCACTGTGCGCGCGCGCGTCTGCGGCCGCGCCCTCCTTGGAGAGGACGGCCTGCCCCTCGATGTGCAGGTCAACGCGGACATCGCGAATCAACTGAGCACGATCGGTGATTCGAAGGCGGTCGTGCAGCTCGTCCGAGACGACATCCAAGACGTGGACCGGGGCACCTACCGCGAAGCGCCGCAGGTCCAACGCGTCTTGAACGTGATGTCCGTCACGCCGTGGAAGCTGTGGCCGTGGCCGTTCGAAGCGATCACCGGGACTGGCTGCTCGCCGCTGTGGCAACTCCTCATCCGCGCCTTCTTCCTGCTCGCGATGATCGTCGGATGGCACTTCATCGTCGGCCAAACGATCATCGACATGTTCCGCTGAGCCCCAAAATCGAGCTGGGGATCCCAAAAACGGCGCGTACCTTTCCGTGATGACAGTTGACGCTGCTCCGGCGATTCCTTACAACGCGTCCGTCTTGCAGGACCAAGCCATCGTCCTCGAAGCTACGCACCCGAGCGTGGCGTTGCGTGATCTCTTCGCGCTCGCCAAGCCGCGCATCACGCTCATGGTTTTGTTCACGACCGCGGGAGGTCTCTGGCTCGCCCCCACGCCAGTCGCCACCTCGACGACCGTCTTCGCGCTGGTAGGGACGATGCTCATCGTCTCTGGAGCCAACGCGCTCAACATGGTGTGGGAGCGTGACATCGACGGTCTGATGAAGCGCACGAAGAGCCGGCCGCTGCCAGCGCGCCGAATGTCTCCGAAGGTCGCGCTCTGGTTCGGCATCACCACCAGCGTGATCGCCCTGCCGATCCTCGCGTTTGGCGTCAACGCCACCACCGCTCTCCTCGCCGCGCTCGCGAACCTCCTCTACGTGCTCGCGTACACACCGCTCAAGCAGCGCTCGCATTGGGCGCTGCAAGTCGGAGCGGTGCCTGGCGCTATCCCTCCGCTGCTCGGGTGGACCGCGGCGACCGGCAAGGTGGAGCCGGGCGGTCTCGTGCTCTTCGCGGTGATGTTCTTGTGGCAGATCCCGCATTTTCACGCCATCGCGCTGTTCCGCAAGACCGAGTATGCCCGCGCTGGGCTCAAGGTGATGCCGAACGTGCTCGGCGATCTCGCGACGCGACACAGCATCGTTCGTCATGTTGGCGCGCTCGTGTGCGTGAGTCTGTTGCTCGTGCCGCTGCGCATCGCGCACTTCGGTTACACGATCGCCGCGCTCGTGCTCGGCGCTGCGTTCCTGGGCGCGGGTCTCTATGGCATTCGCGACCGCGCCACCCCGAAGAGCGCTCGCCTCACGTTCGCGGTCTCGCTCGTTTACCTGATCGGCCTGTTCGCGGCGATCGGGTTCAACGCGCGGTAGAGCCCGCATGTTCTTCGTCGACACGAGCGTCTCGACGAAGCTGAGCCTCCTCTTGTTCGTCGCGTGCTCGCGCGCGGAGGTGCCTGATTTCTACGGGGTTCGTCTCGGCATGGTCCCCCGAGACGTGCGCGATCGCTTCACGCAGAACGGCGGCGCGTGGACCAGCGAAGCCGCAAAAGACGACTTCGCGATCGTGTGGACCGCCCCCGCTGGTTCCGCGGACGCACCTGAGAACACCAAGTTCGAGTTCCACACGGGCTCACTCGTCGCCATACGCGCAGACGTCTCGAAGAGCGCGCCGATCGCCACGGGGGACGCGGTCATCGTGACTCAATCAACCGTGTTGAAGCGCACACCGTCCGTCAATCTGGTGCACGTCGACATCCTCGCGCGCGCTTGCCCGACTCACGCCGAGGAAGCCAAGCGCCTCGCTGAAGGCCATTAAGTCCGCCATCGACCTACACAAAAGGCGCGCAGACTTTTCGCGTTCGCCCGCCGACAATTTTTCGTGCGCGTTTGGGTTGTGCCGCGCGGCAAAACTCCCCTATAAGTTCCGCCGCAATCCCACATCTTTGCTCTGGGGCCAAATCTCGACGGATTTGGCTTCGTCCGCGTCGCATCACTCCGCGGTCGACTCGCCGGTAGCTCGGATGCTCGCTGTGTCGAACGGGTTTCTCTCTTTAGACGTCGGTTCGTTGCCGTACACGAATCGCCCAAGGTAGTGCGCAGAAGACGATGCAATTATTCCCTCGCTCACTCAACAAGCTGCCGCTCGTCGCCGCCGTAGGGTCGGTCGTCTCCATCGTCGGAGTCGTGCTGGCCTTTTGGTATTACGCGTCGCCCAAAAACCTGCAGGTCGGCTACCAGCCGGTTCAGCCGGTTCCGTACAGTCACAAGCTGCACGCCGGACAGATGGGCATGGACTGCCGCTACTGCCACGCGAACGTGGAGAGGTCGGCGCACGCGATGATCCCGCCGACGCAGACCTGCATGGGCTGCCACACGCTCGTCAAGACGCAGAGCGCGCGCCTCGCGCCAGTGCGCGCGAGCTGGGAAACGGGTGAGCCCATCGCGTGGGTGAAGGTCCACAAACTCCCGGAGCACACGTACTTCAATCACTCGGTGCACATCGCCGTCGGTGTTGGGTGCGCGACCTGTCACGGTCGCATCGACCAAATGGATGTCGTCCGCCTGGACAAGCCGATCGCCATGCAGTGGTGCCTCGAGTGCCACCG
>JANYHY010000628.1 GCA_025362165.1 Myxococcales bacterium
TCGCGGCTCGCTCGTCTGGGGTGAGGGCGCTCGCGTCTGCGGGAGGCATCCTGCACGCGTAGACTTGGTTGAGCATGCTGCCGCGGCCGGCGTACACGTTCGCGTACGAGGTGAACTCGAACTTGCTCGCCGCGACGCCTCCGTCACCGTGACAAGCGTTGCACTTGTCCGTGATGATCGGGCTCACTCGGCTCTTGTAGCTAGGCACGTCGCTGGGGCACGCCTGCGGTAGATCATTGGGGCACGCACCTGCGTCGGAGTCTGCGGGCGTGGGCGAGCAGGCCGCAGAGATCGCCGCGAGCGCTATCACCAGAGCTGCAGCGCGCATCCGAGCGCCTTGCCTTCCGGACGACGAACCGCACGTTGCGACAAGACGTCATCGAGTGCGTCTTTCAAGTATGGGGTCGCCTCGTCGCGCAGATGCGAGCGATCGTCGTCGATGCCCCCCGCATACCGCACGTTTCCAGAGCGATCGACGATCACCGAGAACGTCGCTGACTGCGCGCCCATCGCGCGCGTGAGCTTGCCGCCGACGTCCGTGAGCATCGGGAAGCCGAAGGTCTGTTCGGATTCGAACGACGCGTCACGCTCCTTCGACGCGCCAACTTCAGAGTCCACCATGAACCATTGTACTCCGCGCGGCGCATAGACGTCATGAAGGGCACGCAGCCGCGCGACGTGAGCTGAAACACATGGGCAGTGAGCATTGTAGAATACATAGACCGTCGCCGCGGCTTGCGTCGCCTCTGGCGTGAGTGAGAGAGGGAGAGAGAGAGAGAGAGAGAGAGAGAGAGACCGGCTGTGCCCGCCAACACGAGCGACGGCGTGACGCTAGAGCGCGGCGTTCCAGCGCAGGCGATCAGCAGCGAGAGCAGAGCGAGAGACTTCAGTTCCATGCCTTGATCAACGTGAGCTGATCGGGCGAGGTGCGCGCCTTGATGTGGAACGAGCCGCTGTCACTCTCGACGACCACATATGGCGCTGCGCTGCTGTTCACGGGCGCGCTTGCGCACGCAGAGAGGAGCAACATCGCGACGAGCGATCGCATCTATGGCACTTGCACGAAGAAGGCTGCGTGACCGTGCGGCGAGTCGGCAGGATCGTCCCCGCAGTCGCCATAGAAGTGGAAGCGCACGGTCCACTTGCCGCTCGCGTCGAAGACGACTGGCCCAATGGTGTACACGCCAGGGCTCGTCTCCGTCGCGTTGCCTGCGCTCGCCGCCGGGTGCGTGTCGCTCAAGAAGGCTTCGATATAGGGCTTCGCGGCAGCGGCAGTTGACTTGTCATTCTTCTTGGTGGTCGTGACTGTGAAGGTGACGCCGCCTTTGCCTTGGCACACCGCGGTCGCTGTCCACTTCACGTGGTACTTGCAGTCGTCGTCGTCTCCCTCGGCGTTGTTCAACGTCACGCCGAACTGCGAAGGCGCCGCGGCGTCCGTGGGCGCTGCGTCGAGGACGCCCGAGTCGACAGGCGCGCCCGCGTCAACGTGGCAGGATGCTTGACTAGTCAACTGTACGGTCGCGCCGCAGTGCGCGTCTGTCGGACCAGCGGCGGGTCCGCCTGGTGAAGCGCAGGTCACTGAAGCGTCTGGCGTTGTGTTGTTCGAAGAGCATGCGATGGCGATGAGCGTAACGACTGCCATCGAGACGACCTTGCTCATGGGACTTCCACGTAGAACGCAGCGTGACCGTGCGGCGAGTCTGGCAGCGCGTCAGAGCACGTGTCGAAAAAGTGAAAGCGAATCGTCCATCGACCGGAGCGATCGAAGCGGATCGGATCGACGCGGTAGACACCCGGCGAGGTCTCAGTGACCGTCGGGAGCGTCGCTGGCGCTGGATGCACATCGGAGAGGAACGCCTCGATGCGCGCCTGCGCACCAGAGACCGGGTTTCCCGTCGCGCGGGCTTTTAGGTTGATCGTAAAGGTTGCGTCTTGGGCGAGTCGTATGGGTGTACTGCTCCACGTGACGTCGTACTTGCAGTCGTCATCCGCGCCGCTCGTGCCGTACATGGGCGCGCCATAAGAAGCAGGCGCGCCCGCATCCCCCCCACCCGCGCAGCTCGGGACCTTCACGCTGATGGAGCTCGTGCAGTGCGTGTCCGCGGGTCCGTTCACGGGTCCGCCAGTGGGGGCGCTCGCGGGCGCGGGCGTGCTGCAGGCGCACAGGGTCCACGCGATCGCCGCTCTCATCATCGATGTTGAACGTAGCACCATGGGGTCAACCCCCGGTCAGCTCGACCTCGAACGTGTCCCAGACCTCCACCTCGTCTCCGACGATCTTGGTGACGAACGTCCGCTGATCGCCGCAGAGCCCGCGGGGCGCGATGAGCTCACCGGTCTTCATGCTGAACACGTAGCCGTGCATCGGGCACACGATGCACTCGGGTCTATCGAGAGAGAGGCCGCCCTCCGCGAGGCTCGCGCCAGCGTGGTTGCATGCGTCTTCGATCGCGAGCGCAGCGCCGTTTACCCACGCGACGACCACGTCGAACGGCGGATACTCGAGTCGCACGAGCTTCTCCTGCTTGAGCTTTGGCAGAGAGACCTTGGCGACGAGCTTCATCGGGTTCAGTTGAGATCGCGCGCTTCGCCGGCGGTGAGCGCTGCCTTCTGCATCGCGAGCTCACGGGTGACGAGCGCGACGCGGGCCAACGGATCGAGCTCCTCGATCGCGCGCTGCCTCACATCGGGAGACAACACGAGGTGTGCCGCGCAGGCGTCTGCGAGCACGCCAGCGTCATGGCTCTCGAGCTCGAACGTGAAGTCGAGATCGCGCTTCTTCACCTCTCCCAAGAATGCTGTCGCGGCGGCGATCAGCGCGGCTCGCTCCGTCTCGGGCACGCGCGTCTCCAGCGGCTGCAGCACGGTCGCGCGCACGCGGCGGTACGGACCTTTGAACGGCAGCTCCTGCATACGGACACGCTCGAGTCCCATGAGCACGATGTTGGATCGGCCATCCGCCATGAGCTCGTGCTGCGCGACGTAGCCAACGCCTGCCACGCTCGCGATCCGTGGATGGCCTTGATCGTCGATGATGTCCGCCGGATCGGGCACCATCGCGATCGCCATGACGCCGTGACCCGAGAGGCAGTCCGCGAGCATCCGTCGATAGCGCTGTTCGAACACGTGCAGCGGCAGGCGCGCATGCGGAAAGAGCACCACCTGCGAGAGCGGAAAGATCGGTAGCTCCTCGAGAGCGGCCTCGAGATCGACTCGCGTTTGCATCTCTTGTTTCATGGTCCGAACATCTCTACGGCGCTCCCGTTGATCGCGCTCGGCGCGTCTAGCGCGGAGTAGACGACGAGCTTGGCGACGTCTTCCGCGCTCATTTGGGGTTGATAGCCGCTGCCGGCCAGCATGTCAGTGTCCACGGAGCCAGGCATCACCGTGATCGCCTGCACGCCGGTAGCGCGCAGCTCTTCGGCGAGCGCCTTCATGAAGCCGATCACTCCCCACTTGGACGCGCAATACGCGCTCTGTCCAGCCGTGCCGAGCGTGCCCGAGATGCTCCCGACGGCGAGCACTCTGCCGCGCCTGTTCTCGATCATGCTTGGCAAGAACGCGCGCGCGGTCAAGAAGACGCCGGTGAGGTTGGTGTCGATCACCGCGCTCCAATCGTGGTCGCTCGTGTCCACGACTCGCGCTCGCCGTACGACGCCAGCGTTCGCGACGACCACGCTCGGCGCCCCGAGCTCGGCGAGCACGCGTTCGCTTGCGTGCGCGACCTCCTGCGGGCGCGACACGTCGCAACGAAGCGCGAGCGCCGCGCGACCCAACGCGACGATCTCTCCTGCGGTGCGCTCCACTTCCTCAGCGGTGCGGCCCAAGAGCGCAACGTCGAGCCCTCGATGTGCGAGCGCGAGCGCGACCGCGCGTCCGATGCCGCGGCCGGCACCCGTCACGACCGCGACGCTCACTTGAGGTTCCACATGGCCTCTTCGCGGTCGCCGAGGATCGCGTGTGTGACCAGCTGGGCGCCGTGCCGCCGCTCGCCTCGAGCGCTCATGCAGGAGTGTTGCATCGAAATCCGGCAAGAAACCCAGCGCGGCGCGAGGTGCTTGTACAGTACACGCGTCACCTCTGCGCCGATCGTCTCCTGCAAGGTGAGCCTTCGTGAGAACGCGTCCACGACGCGCGCGATCGCGCCGATGCCGATGATGCGATCGTTCGCGGCGTACGCGACGGTGGCCGTGCCTAGCGCTGGCATCAGGTGATGCGGGCACATGGTCGCGAGCGCGATGCCCTCGAGCGCGACGACGCCATCGCCCTTCTGCTGGATCAAGTTCTCGCCGATGAGCGCGTCGACGTCCACCGCGTAACCGGCGCACAGCTCTGCATACGCATCGGCAACACGCTCACCCGTGCCGACGAGCTCCGGGTCCGTCGC
>JANYHY010000719.1 GCA_025362165.1 Myxococcales bacterium
GGGGGGCTCGCGAACGACCTTGTTAGCTTGGGAACAAGGGGGGCTCGCGAACGACCTTGTTAGCTTGGGAACAAGGGGGGCCTTCGGTGTCCAAACGGCACGTTTTAGGTGTGATTAGGAGCCTCCTCGGAGAGTCGGTGCGAGCCTCCGCGAGATGAAACTCCTGGCGTGCGCGGTCACTCTCGTCACTCTTGTCTTTGGCTGCTCGAGCAGCCCGCCCAACTTCTCGCCGAGTGCGAGCGACGCAGGCAGCGCCGGAGGAGACCAGGACAGCGCGACGAAGCCTTCATCGTGCCCATCGTGGCCGAGCGGTTCGGTCGGTACAACGCTCGGCAAGACAGTCAGCGCAGACTTGAGCTGGAAAGGCTTTCCGGCTCAATCGACCAACGCTGCCGCGATCGCCTCCACCGATCTGTATGACTGCGATGGCAGCAAAGGGATCAACGCGATCATCTTCGACGTGTCTGCGGAGTGGTGCGCGGCCTGCCAAACTCAGGCAGCGGATCAGCCGAAGCTCGCCGCGGACTATGACGCCCTTGGCGTGAAGGTGGTGACGCTGATCGTGCAGGACGCATCCAACAAGCCGGCGACCCTCGCCACGGCTGAGTCGTGGAAGAAGCAGTACAAACTGACGGACATCGCGGTTTGTGCGGACCCTCAGTTCTTGTTCCAACCGTCGGCGAGCGGCTCAGTGTCCCTGCCCATGACGGTCATCGTGGATCCGAGGACTATGATCATTACCCGCATTTCGCAGGGGTATTTGGCGCACTATCCGCTCTCCGTCGACGCAGACGTCGTCACCCTGGCCAAGAAGAACGGCGCCCACTGACTGATCGGAAGCATGCTGACAATCCGAGGATCAGCCAAAAAGGCCGATCGTACGCATGCTGACAATCCGACGGGTGGGGTCGTTTTTCCTTGCGCGCGGGCGACTCCTGGACATAATGCGCGTCCCTTCGTTCCCCGGAGCGAAGTTCTGATTTGGCGGCCGTAACGGCCTGCTTCGCGGCTCTCCTCCCCTAAAGGAGTTCCCAAGCAAGTACGACGGCGCCGCAAAAAACCAAGCCCACTAACCAAGTCTTGGGCCGCTCGCGCGGTTCGAGACTCCACCAAGAAGAAGAGCTCGTCATGGTCAGCAAAGCGATCGCCCGCTTCGCGCGCATTAGCCCGCGCAAGGCTCGTGTCGTGGTGAACCTCGTGCGCGGTCGTCAGGCCGGCGAGGCGTTGCAGCTCCTCGAGTTCACCCAGAAGTCAGGCGCACCCGTGCTCAAGAAGATCATCGAGAGCGCAGTCGCCAACGCGCGCGTCTCGAGCCCGGGCGTGGACCTGGACGGTCTCTTCGTCGAGACAGCCTTCGTAGACAAGGCACCGAACAAATACATGCGCCGCTGGCGCCCCCGCGCGATGGGCCGCGCAACCCGCATTCAAAAAGGCCTTTCGCACATCACCGTGATCCTCGGAGAGCGCTAGAACATGGGTCAGAAAGTTCATCCGTACGGCTTCCGCCTCGGCATCATCAAGACCTGGAACTCGAAGTGGTTCGAGGACAAGTCGTACGCCAAGTGGCTGCATGAAGACATCCGCATCAAGCGGGCGGTCAAAGACTACTTGATGAACGCGAACATCGCGTCCGTCGAGGTCGAGCGCGCAGCCAACAAGGCGAAGGTCATCGTCTTCACTGCCAAGCCCGGCATGGTCATCGGCAAGGGCGGCAAGGGCATCGAGACGCTGAAGGTCGGAAACATCGGCACCGCGGCGAAGGGCGAGCCCTTGTTCCCCGGCGTGCAGTCGTTCACTGCCAACGACGTCTTCATCGACGTGCAAGAGATCCGCAAGGCCGAGACATCGGCGCAGCTCGTCGCAGAGAACGTCGGCACTCAGCTCGAGCGCCGCGTCGCGTTCCGTCGCGCCATGAAGAAGGCGGTCTCCACCGCCATGAAGTTCGGCGCCAAGGGCATTCGTATCCGCTGCTCGGGTCGCCTCGGCGGCAGCGAGATGAGCCGCGTCGAGACCTACCGTGAAGGTCGCGTCCCGCTCCACACGCTCCGCGCCGACATCGAGTTCGGTCTCGCGGAAGCGCGAACCAAGTACGGAATCATCGGCGTCAAGGTTTGGATCTTCAAAGGTGAGGTCCTCCAACGCCGTGTTCGTCGGCCCATCGCCGGCTCGCTCTAAAGAAGCGCCCAGGAAAACGAGACTAGGAAAACGAGACAGCCATGTCGCAGCTCACTCCCAAGCGCACCAAGTATCGCAAAATGCAGAAGGGCAACAACCGCGGCATCGCAGCCCGCGGTTCCGACGTGTCCTTTGGCGACTTCGGCATGCAAGCCGACGAGCCCGGTCGCATCACCGCTCGTCAGATCGAGGCGGCTCGTATGGCGATCACTCGCCACGTCAAGCGCGCCGGCAAGCTTTGGATCCGCGTGTTCCCGCACCGCCCCATCACCAAGAAGCCGCTCGAAGTCCGCATGGGTGGCGGCAAAGGCAGCGTGGAGGAGTGGGCGGCGGACATCCAGCCAGGTCGCGTGATGTACGAGATCTCTGGTGTCGACGAGCCCACGGCGCGTGAAGCGTTCCGCCTCGCGGGTCACAAGCTCCCTGTCGGTTACAAATTCCTCGCTCGCGGAGTGCTGTGATGTTCAAGGCCAAAGATTTGCGCGACCGCAAGGTCGAGGACCTCAAGGAGCTCGAGAAGCAGCTCGAGGGAGACCTCTTCCAAGCCCGCTTCAAGAATTTCACCAACCGGCTCGATGACACCAGTTCGATCAGGAAGTCGCGTCGCGATCTCGCGCGCATCAAGACGATCATCGTCGAGAAGTCGGCGCCGCAAGAGGAGACCGCGAAATGACCACCGCGAACGAGACGCCAAAGACCGAGACCGCGACCGAAAAGGCGACCCACGGCTTTCGCCGCAAGATGGTCGGCAAAGTCGTCAAGGACAAGATGAACAAGACCGTCGTGGTCGAAGTTCCGAAGTTCTCGCGCGACGCGCTGTACGGCAAGTACCTGCAGACGCGCGAGCGCTACAAAGCGCACGACGAGGCCAACGAGTACAAAGTTGGCGACATGGTCGAAATCCAGGAGCACCGCCCGATCTCGCGCGACAAGCGCTTCATCGTGGTGCGCCTCGTGAAGAAGTTCGTCGAGGAATGATCAAATGACGCGAGCGAAGCTCACCCCATTGTCGTTGGCGTCCGCCAGAAGCGGTGCCAAGTGATTCAGATGCGCACCATCCTCGAGGTGGCCGACAACTCTGGCGCAAAGCGCGTCCAGTGCATCAAGGTCCTCGGAGGCTCACGCCGCCGCTACGCTGCCGTGGGCGACGTCATCGTCGTCGCGATCAAAGAGTGCGTCGCGGGCACGAAGGTCAAGAAGGGCGACACCGCCAAGGCCGTCGTCGTTCGCACCACCCGCGAGTACAGCCGAGCAGACGGCAGCTATATCAAGTTCGACGAGAACAGCGCCGTGCTGATCAACGCTCAGCTCGAGCCGATCGGCACGCGCATCTTCGGCCCAGTGGCGCGCGAGCTCCGTGGCAAGAAGTTCATGAAGATCATCTCGCTCGCGCCGGAGGTCCTCTGATGCTTTCTCGACTCCAAAAGGGCGACACGGTCGTCGTCATCAGCGGCAAAGAGAAGGGCAAGACCGGAAAGGTCGCGCGCGTTCTTCACGACGACGGCAAGGTCGTCATCGAAGGGCTCAACCTGATCAAGCGCCACATGAAGCCTACGGCGAAGAACCCGCAAGGCGGCATCCTAGAGCGTGAAGCAGCGATGCACGCGAGCAAGGTGATGCCGGTGGACCCGAAGACGGGCAAGGGCACGCGCGTGAAGATGGGCAAAGACGAGAAGGGCAAGAAGGTTCGTCTTGCCAAGAGCGGCGAAGCAATCGTCGCGGCGAAGGCTTGAGGGAGCAGCACCATGGCAGCCAAAAAAGGTAAGCCCGAGAACAAGGGCGGCGAGAGCAAGCAAGACAAGGTGGTCACGACCGAGCAGGTCGTCGGCGCGCGTTTTGCGGCAAAATACAAGGACGAGGTCGTCCCCGCTCTCATCAAGCAGTTCGACTACACGAACCCGATGCAGGTCCCGCGTCTGCGGAAGATCGTCGTGAACATGGGCCTCGGCGCCGCGGTCACGAACCCGAAGATCATCGACGCGGCCGTCGAAGAGATTCGCGCGATCACAGGTCAGAAGCCCGTGGTCACTCGCGCCAAGAAAGCCATCGCGAGCTTCAAGCTGCGCGCGGGCATCCCGATCGGCGCGATGGTCACGCTCCGCAAAGCGCGCATGTGGGAGTTCTTGGACCGCCTCGTCTCGCTCGCGCTCCCGCGCACGCGTGACTTCCGCGGCGTCTCTCGCAAGGCCTTCGACGGCAAGGGCAACTACACGCTCGGTCTCAAGGAGCAGATCATCTTCCCGGAGATCAACTACGACCGCATCGACGTGATCAAAGGACTCAACATCAGCTTCGTCACCACGGCGAGGACGGATGACGAGGGGCGCGCTCTCCTCCAGCACCTGGGTATGCCGTTCCGCGCGGCCTGAAGGAAACAAGGACTATCCAATGGCTCGTGCAAGTCAGTACGCAAAGCTCAACAGAGCTCCGAAGTTCGCGGTTCGTCACCGCAACCGCTGCAAGGTCTGTGGTCGCGCTCGCGGTTATTACCGCAAGTTCGAGCTCTGCCGCATTTGTCTCAGGTTGTTCGCGCTCCGCGGAGAAGTCCCCGGCGTGATCAAGGCGAGTTGGTGAAGCCATGATGACCGATCCCATCGCGGACATGCTCTCCCGCATCCGCAACGGCGCCCTCGCGCGCCACGACCGCGTCGAGATGCCGTTCAGCGGCCTCAAGCAACACGTCGCCGCTGTCCTCAAAGGCGAAGGCTACGTCGATGACGTGCGCGTCTCCGAAGGCGAAGGCCCGAAGGTGCTCACGATCATCCTCCGCTACGGCCGCGATCGTCAGAGCGCGATCGACGGCGTCTCGCGCGTGTCGGCCCCAGGTCGTCGCGTGTACGTTCCCCACGATCGCATCCCGCGCGTGCGTGCAGGCATGGGCATCTCCATTCTTTCCACCAGTCGTGGCGTGATGACCGACAAAGAGTGCCGCAAGCAGCGCGTCGGCGGCGAGCTCCTCTGCGAGGTCTGGTGATCTCATGACCACTCAAGCAACAGAAGTCGCCAACCTCCGCCAGTCCCGCACTGGCAAGCGCACGATCGACATGCCCAAGGGCGTTTCGGTCACGATCAAGGATGGCAAGATCGAGGTTAAGGGCCCCAAGGGTTCGACCAGCCGCAAGCTCACGCCGAACGTCGACGTGAAGGTCGAAGGCACCACCATCAAGGTGATGCCGACAGTCGGCGGTCGCGACGGCGCGCGATTCCAAGGTCTCGCGCGTTCGCTCATCAACGGCATGGTGCAAGGTGCAGGCGTCGGCTACACGAAGACACTGCAGCTCGTCGGCACCGGTTATCGCGCTGAAGTGAAGGGTCAAGTCCTGAACCTCTCGCTCGGCTTCTCGCACCCCATCAACTTCCCGATTCCGCAAGGCGTGAAGGTGGAGATCCCCAGCGACAGCAAGGGCACTCTGCTCGTACTGACCGGCGCGGACAAAGAGGTCATGGGCCAGACGTCAGCCAAGATCCGCGGGTTCCGTCCGCCGGAGCCTTACGGCGGCAAGGGCGTGCGCTACCAGAACGAGAAGGTCCGCATCAAGGCTGGCAAGGCCGGCAAGGGCGGCAAGTAAGTAAACTCGGAATTGAACGCGATCCCTCGCGGTTGCCAGAGCGCCGCGGGAAACACGTTTAGGAGCTTTTCATCATGGCAATGCAAATCGTTGGGCGCGAGCGACGCAAGCTACGCATCCGTCGCAAGTTGAGCGGAACCGCGGAGCGTCCGCGTCTCACGGTGTTCCGTTCTGCCAAGCACATCTACGCTCAAGCCGTCGACGACGTCACGGGCAACTCCGTCGCGCACGCCTCCACGCTCACGCGTGAGGTTCGTCCCGTCGCCGATGACGTGAACAAGACCGAAGCCGCAAAGAAGGTTGGCGAGACCGTCGCCAAATTGTTGATCGCCAAAGGCATCAAGGCCGTGGTCTTCGACCGCAATGGTTACCTCTATCACGGGCGCATCCAAGCCCTCGCCGACGCCGCCCGCAAGGCCGGCCTCGAGTTCTGATTCAAGAAGCGAAGACAGGAAATCATCATGGCTTTCGATCAAGTCGACGACGAGAACCTCAAAGAGCGCATCATCCACATCAACCGCGTGGCGAAGGTCGTCAAAGGCGGAAGGCGCTTCTCGTTCGCGGCGCTCGTCGTCGTTGGTGACGAGAATGGTCATGTGGGCGTTGGCCTCGGCAAGGCGAATGAAGTGCCCGAGGCGATTCGCAAGGGCAACGACCAGGCGCGCAAGAACCTCTTCAAGGTCCCGCTCGATGGCGTGACCATCCCCCACCACATCACTGGCCACTTCGGCGCCGGTGAGGTGTTCCTCCGCCCGGCTTCGGCTGGAACGGGCGTCATCGCAGGCGGCGCAGTTCGCGCCGTCGTCGAGAGCGCGGGCATCCACGACATCCTCACCAAGTGCATCGGCAGCGCGAACCCGCACAACATCGTGCGCGCCACGCTCGAAGCTCTCCGCAACCTCCGTAGCCCGGAGGACATCGCCCGCAAGCGCGGCAAGGAAGTCGCCGAAATCGGCCACCTCTCGAAGCGCGCGAAGGTTCGCGCTCCCCACAGCACCACCAAGATCGAGACGACGCCGTGAGCAAGACGCACCTTTTGGTTCGACAAGAGCGCAGCGTGATCGGCCAGACCGATTCGATGCGCACCACCATCAAAGGCCTCGGCCTGCGTGGCCCCGGCTCGTCGGTCATCGTGAAGAACACGCCGTCGTTCCGCGGCGCGGTCAAGAAGGTCATTCACCTCATCTCGGTTCAAGAGACCGAAGCGCCCGTGGTGAAGAAGCCCGCAGCAGCAGCAGCGAAGAAAGCGTCGTGAGTCATGGCTGACACGTTGAGCAAGCTCGCCAAACCGATTGGCTCCACCAAAGACAAGCTCCGCAAGGGTCGCGGCGTCGGCTCCGGCCTCGGCAAGACCGCAGGCCGCGGCAGCAAAGGCCAATACGCGCGCAACGGCGTTCGCCGTGAGTTCGAGGGCGGTCAGACGCCGCTCGCGCGTCGCTTGCCCAAGCGCGGCTTCAACCCGCCGTTCCCTGTCCGCACCGCGGAGGTCAACGTCGGCGTGCTCGAGGGGTTCGACGCAGGCACCAGCATCGACGAGACCCTCTTGCGTGATCGCGGCATCGTGAAGGGCCGCATCGATCGCATCAAGATCCTCGGCCAAGGCGATCTCAAAAAGAAGATCACCGTGACCGCGCACGCGTTCTCCAAGACCGCGGTCGAGAAGATCGAGAAGGCCGGCGGCAAGGCCCTCCTCATCCAGCCGCACGCGCCACACGCGCCACACGCCGTAGAGGCGAAGTAAGCGTCCACATGGCGAGCTTCGCCGGCTTCGCGAACATCCCCAAGGTGCCTGAGCTGCGCCGTCGGCTCATATTCACGTTGGCGATGCTCGCGGTCTACCGCATCGGCGTCTTCGTCACGATCCCTGGAGTCGACCGCGCCGTCATGGCGCAGGTGGTGAAGAAGCAAGGCGGCGGACTCGTCGGCGCCCTCAACCTATTCAGCGGCGGCGCGCTCTCCAACCTATCCATATTCGCGCTCGGCATCATGCCGTACGTCAGCGCGAGCATCATCTTGCAGCTGCTCACGATGGTCTTCAAGCCGTTGGACGAGCTCCGCAAAGAGGGTGAGCAGGGCACGCGCAAGATCAATCAATATACGCGATACGGCACTATCGTATTGTCGTTCGTCCAAGCGTTCGGAATGGCACTCACAGTAGAGGGTGCCTCCAATAGCGACTTGGCAGGAGCCGCCAGCGGGAGCGTAGTCACGCACCCAGGTTGGGGCTTCCGCTTGATGACCGTGCTCACGCTCACGACGGGCACCGCCTTCATCATGTGGGTCGGCGAGCAGATCACCGAGCGCGGCATCGGCAACGGCATTTCACTGCTGATTTTCGCCGGTATCGTGACGGGCATTCCCAGCGGAGTCGCTGGCTACTTCGCCACGCACGCGGGAGACATTCGCCCCCTCAACCTCGCCGCCGTCGTCGCGATCATCATCCTCACCGTAGGAACAATCGTCTTCTTCGAGACCGCGCAGAGACGAATTCCAATCTATTACGCGAGACGCACAGTCGGCAGAAGAGTGTATGGCGGACAGACTGCCCACTTGCCATTGAGAGTCAATACGGCGGGCACGATCCCGCCGATCTTCGCGCTCTCGCTCTTGGGCTTTCCGCAGACGCTCGCAAACTTTCATATCCCGTTGATGAGCGATCTCAACGAGGCGGTGAATCGCCACAGCTTCGCGGGCGAGATCCTCTATGTCATTCTGATCGTCTTCTTTTGCTACTTCTACACGGCAGTCACTTTCCAAGCAGTGGACGTCGCCGACAATCTGAAAAAACAGCAGGCGTTCATCCCGACGATTCGCCAGGGCAAGCAGACCGCGGACTACATCGACAAGGTGCTTACGCGCATCACGCTCGGCGGCGCGCTCTACGTGTCGGCCGTGTGCATCGTGCCGGACATCATCACTCAGTGGTTCAACGTCCCGTTCTATCGCGGCGGCACATCCATCATGATCGTGGTGGGTGTCGCGCTCGACAGCGTTCGACAGATCGAGGCGCACCTCATCACGCGCAACTATGAGGGCCTCTCTGGCGGTGGCGGACGCACCACGCGCCTACGCGGACGGAGGGATGTCTGATGGGTGGGAAGAACATCGTCTTCATGGGGCCTCCCGGCGCTGGCAAAGGCACCCAGGCAAAGATCCTCACCGAGAAGCTGAACGTCCCCCAGCTCTCGACAGGTGACATTTTGAGGGCGTCGAAGGCCGCGGGAAAGCTCGCGCCAGAGCTCATCAAGGCGATGGACAGCGGCGGGCTCGTCCCAGATGAGGTCGTCATTGGTCTCATCGACGACCGCATGCAGCAACCCGACGCAGTGAACGGAGCCCTGTTCGACGGCTTCCCGCGCACTGTGGTTCAGGCAGAAGCGCTCAATGCGATGCTCAGCAAGAGGGGCAAGCGCATCGACGTCGCTATCGCGATCGAGGTCGACCCCAGCCTGCTGATCGAGCGTACAGTCCTCCGCCGAACTGATAAACGGACTGGACAGATTTATCACTTGAAGTATAACCCGCCGCCCCCCGACGCGGAGCTCGTGCATAGGGCGGACGACACCGAAGTAGCCGTCAAAAAGCGTCTAGACGCTTATGCGAGGGACACTTCTGCAGTCATTCCCTTCTATGAAAAAGAGGGAGTGCTCAAGCGGGTCGACGGTGTTGGCGACGTCGGTGAAGTAACCAAACGGATTTTCGCCGCGTTGGGTGTGTGAGGAAGGATTCTGTGAATGAGTGAGCGTCGGGAGAGAAAAGAACCAAAAGGCGACAAGCTCGAGTTCGATGGCGTCGTCCAAGAGGCTCTGCCCAACGCGATGTTCAAGGTCAAATGCGACAACGGTTTGAGCGTTCTCGCGACCATCAGCGGAAGGATGCGGCAGTTCTACATCCGAATCCTTCCAGGCGACCGAGTCACCGTAGAGGTCAGTCCTTACGATCCCAGCCGCGGCCGCATTACCTATCGACACAAGTAACACTTCACATCGCCTCCGGCGAATGTGAACGATTGAAGGAGGGCGCAAGCGCCCGCAGCACAAGTGAGTGAGCGATGAAAGTTCGTCCGAGCGTCAAAAAGATTTGCGACAAGTGCAAGGTCGTCCGCCGAAAGGGCGTCGTCCGCATCATTTGTGAGAACCCCCGTCACAAGCAACGACAAGGCTAAGGCAGAAGAATGGCTCGTATTGCAGGCGTCGACCTCCCCAAGCACAAGCACCTCGCTTACTCGTTGCCGTACCTCTATGGCATCGGCAAGAAACTCGCGTTCGAGATCTGCGCGAAGACGGGCATCTCTCCGACCAAGAAGACGGAAGAGCTCACGGAGAGCGAGATCAAGCGCATCCGCGAGTTGCTCGAGAGTGAGTACAAAGTGGAGGGCGATCTCCGCCGCGAAGTGCAGATGAACATCAAGCGATTGATGGACCTCGGCTGCTACCGCGGCCTGCGTCACCGCAAGGGTCTCCCCGTCAACGGACAGCGCACGCACACGAACGCGCGCACGCGCAAGGGCCCGCGTAAGGGCGTGCTGTCTCGTGCACGTCCGACGACGCCCAAGGCCTGAAGACTACCTACTAGCGAATTGAATTAAGGGAATTGATCATGGCTCAGGCAAAGACTGCAGCAGCTGGACCCGCTTCCACTGGCGCGCCCGTCAAGGGCAAGCCGGTCAAGAAGAAGGTCAAGAAGAACATCTCGACTGGCATCGCTCACATCCAGTCGACGTTCAACAACACCGTCGTCACGATCACCGACGTCAACGGCAACGCGGTGTCTTGGTCCAGCGCGGGTTCGCGTGGCTTCAAGGGCTCACGCAAGTCGACGCCGTTCGCCGCGCAGCTCGCCGCCGAAGAGGCCGCGCGTCGCGCGATGGAGCACGGAATGCGCTCGATCGCCGTCTTCGTGAAGGGGCCAGGCGCAGGCCGTGAGAGTGCTCTCCGCGCCCTCCAGACGGCAGGCTTCAAGGTCACCTTGATCCGCGACGTCACGCCCGTCCCCCACAACGGCTGCCGACCGCCGAAGCGCAGAAGAGTGTAATTAGCGACAATTGACAAATCACTCGTCCTCAATCGGGGACATGCCGGGATGAAGCCTCTTCGGAGTGTGTAAACCGGTTGATTGCTCAACAATCAAAGCAAGTAGGTAATTCGATATGGCTCGTTACATTGGTCCGGTGTGCAGGCTCTGCCGCCGTGAGGGAATCAAGCTCTTCTTGAAGGGCGAGCGTTGCTACGGCGACAAGTGCTCTTACACACGCCGGCCGTATCCGCCGGGTCAGCACGGCCAGGGCCGCATCAAGCTGAGCGAGTACGCGGTGCGTCTGCGAGAGAAGCAGAAGGTCCGCCGCATCTATGGTGTGCTCGAGCGCCAGTTCCAGCGCTACTACTTCGACGCGACGCGCCGCGCGGGTCGTACGGGTGAAGAGATGCTCGGCCTGCTCGAGAGCCGACTCGACAACGTCGTGCACCGTGTTGGCTTCGCGACGACGCGCATGGAAGCGCGCCAAGTCGTCAAGCACTCACACATCCTCATCAACGGAAAGATGGTCAACATCCCCAGCTACATCGTGAAGCCGGGCGACAAGATCTCCATTCACGAGCGCAGCCGCAAGATGCCGTCCATCCTCGCCGCCATGGCAGCGGTGGACAAGCGCCCGATGATGTCTTGGCTCGAGCTGGACAAGGAAAACTTCACCGGCACGTTCAAGGCGCCGCCGGTCCGCGAAGAGCTGAACGAGCCGTCCATTCGTGAGCAGCTCGTCGTCGAGTACTACTCGCGCTAAACGCAAATCGAATCACACGGGCAGGCGACGGATCGGACCGGAGAGCGGGTTCGAAGGCCAATCGGGATCGCCGCGTGAACTCTGCAGTAGAAAGAAGAGAGAAGAATGAGCACATCGATCATGACTCGTAACTGGCGCGACCTGATTCGGCCGCGTGGCATGCAGGTCGAGACAGAGACTCTCACTGAGTTCTACGGCAAGTTCACGTGTGAGCCTCTCGAGCGCGGCTACGGCATCACGCTGGGCAACTCACTGCGCCGCATCCTTCTCTCTTCGCTCCAAGGCGCGGCGATCACGGCGATCCGCGTGGACGGCGCGCTCCACGAGTTCACGACGATCAGCGACGTCGTCGAGGACGTGACGGACATCATCCTCAACTTGAAGGAAGTCGTCCTCAAGGCCGCGACCGCGAAGACCTACACGGTTCGCATCGACAAAGAGGGCCCTGGCCCGGTCTACGCGCGCGACATCCAACTCGTCGATGGACTGCAGGTCCTCAATCCCGACCACTTGATCGCAACGCTCGACAAGAAGGGTCCGTTGGCCATGGAGCTCACGGTCAACGTGGGTCGCGGTTACGTCCCCGCTGAGAAGAACAAGACCGCGACGATGCCGATCGGCACCATCCCGATCGACGCGCTCTTCGCGCCGATCCGCAAGGTCAACTACACAGTCACGAACGCGCGCGTCGGTCAGCAGACGGACTTCGACAAGCTCGCGCTCGAGGTGTGGACCAACGGCAGCGTCAAACCGCAAGACGCCGTCGCATACGCCGCGAAGATCATGAAAGAGCAGCTCACGATCTTCATCAACTTCGAGGAGACCGAGGAGACGAGCTACGCCACCGCCGGAGGCGAGGACGAGCCGCTCAACGAGAACCTGTTCCGCAGCGTGGACGAGCTCGAGCTCAGCGTCCGTAGCGCGAACTGCCTGCAGAACGCGAACATCCAGCTCATCGGTGAGCTCGTTCAGCGCACTGAGCAGGACATGCTCAAGACCAAGAATTTCGGCCGCAAGAGCCTCAAGGAGATCAAAGAGATCCTCCACAACATGGGCTTGCAGCTCGGCACGAAGATCGACAACTGGCCGCAGATGCTCGAGCGCTGGAAGCAGCAGCAAGCTCAGGCGTGATATCGCATTAGCGATATCGAGTTGATCATGCCTTTGGCATGATCAATGGAGAAGGTTCTATCCAAGTGGCTCGCAGAGCCAGCTTGGAGTTAGCTAAAGGGATATTGGAGTAAGTCATGCGTCACCGAAATTCAGGTCGTAAGTTCGACCGCAACACGAGCAGCCGCCGCGCGATGCTGCGCAACCTCACGGCCAATCTCGTCTTGCACGAGCGCATCGAGACGACCGACGCCA
>JANYHY010000793.1 GCA_025362165.1 Myxococcales bacterium
CGCGCCGCGGACGCGATTCGCACAGCGCTCGATCGCGTCCACGCGCACGAGCACGCCGTATCGCTCCGGCGTGAGCTGGAAGCGCAGCGCGAGCAGCTCATCTTCGCGGAGAAGCTCGCGACGCTCGGTCAAATGGCCGCAGGCCTCGTACATGAGCTCAACAACCCGCTCACAGCGATCGTCGCATACACAGATTTCCTCATCAAGCGCTCGTTGGCGCGCGGCGAAGAGAGTCACTACCCGGACGAGACCGAGCGGCTGCGACGCATCGCGGAGTCGGCGAACCGCATGCAACGCTTCACGCGTGATCTCGTCACGTACGCGCGACCCTCGGGAGATGCGCCGCAGCCCGTCGTCGTCTCCTCCATCGTCGATCAAGCGCTCTCGTTCTGCGAGCACTTGCTGGAAGAGACCAACGTCGCCGTGTCGCGCGAGTTCGGCGACGGCGTGCTGCCGGTGCGTGGCATGCCCGAGCAGCTCGCGCAGGTCTTCGTCAACCTCGTCACCAACGCCTGCCACGCGATGCCCAAGGGCGGTCGCTTGATCGTGCGCACGGAGATCGACGAGGCTGAGGCGCACGTCAAAATCACCGTCGAGGACAACGGTCACGGCGTGCCGCAAGAGAACCTGACGCGCCTGTTCGTGCCGTTTTTCACGACCAAGAGCGAGGGTCACGGCACCGGGCTGGGTCTCGCGATCGTCAAGAACATCATCGAGGCGCATGACGGCAACATCACCGTCCAGAGCGATGCGTCGTTCGGCACGCGCTTCTTGATCGTCCTGCCGGTGGCGCAGGGGCCGCTCTCGCAACGCATCTCTCGCACGTGAGTCTCGAGCGTCCGGACCACGACTCAAGCCGCATGCTCAGGCGAAGTAGGGACCAATGACCGCCGTCCTCTTTTCGGGCTTCGGGCCATTCCTCGACACGCCCGACAATGCGACCGCATCGATGATGGGCGCGCTTGCGAAGCGCGGGCACCGAACGATCGTGTTGCCAGTCGAGTGGGGGCGCGCCTCCGAGCTGCTGCTGGCAGAGTCGATAGCCTCGAAGGCAACCTTGGTCTTGATGAATGGCGTCGCTGGCGCGCGCCAGCCGATGTGGATCGAGTCGGCCGCGATGGATGTCTTCTCGGAGCGTTTGGACGCAGCGGGCAAGCTGCCGGAGGTGATCCGCAGCAGCCCCACCGAGACCGTCTATGTGTCGATCGACGTCGGCGCGGCGCACCAGGCCGCCGACCTGGTCTTCCGCAAGGTCCGCGACACCATCGAGGGCGGCGTGCGCCTCGACGCCATCATGCAGGGGGCGATCATGATGGAACCGCGCGCCGAGAACGCGTACGTCTGCAACGACACGACCTGGCGCACGACGCGCGCACTGTCCGGCACTGGGGTTCGCGCGGGCTTCTTCCACTGGCCGCGCGAGCTGCGAGGCGCGCACATCGAAGCGGCCTGCGACGTCTTGGTCGCGATCGCCGAGACGCTCACTTCCCGCTAAATCTAGCCCAGCCGCGCGAGCTGTGCGAAGTCCGTGTCGGGAGACGCCGTCGGATCGAACGCGGGCTCGAACGCGATGAGGACCTCGCCGTCGCTGACGTGCACGTGCGCGCGATCGAGGTTGCCGTGTACACAACCCTGCGCGTGCAGCGCGGTGAGCGCGCGGAGCAGCACGCCGCGCTCTCCGAGGCCGAGCGGTCGATCGAGGGGCTTGCCTCTGAGCGCGTCCACCCAGATCGATCCGTCCTCGCGCGCGACGCGCAAGATGTGCTGGAGCGCGCGGGTCTGCGCGCGAGAGAACGCGCGGGCGCGTGCGAGTGAGGCGTCGTCGAGCGGCACGCGAAGGATCACTCGACCGGTCCAACGATCCACGCGCGACTCCGCCTCTGCGTCTTGGAGGCGCGCCGCACTTGGTCGCTCGCTAGGCGCGGTCTGTGGCTTTGGTCGCAGCGCGGCAGGCTCGAGGGTATGGGGCCACGACAGGGCGCCGAGCTGCTTTCTCGCGGCAAACGCGTCGCTCGGACGCGCAGCGGGATCCAGTGACACCAACCTCAGCACAGCCTCGTCGTGGCGTTGATCCAGATCTCTGTGCACGCCGCTCGGTCGCGTGCGCGGCAGCTCGCCGCCCACTCGCTCGCCCGTGAGCATCTCGAACAAGATGACTCCAACGCCATAGAGATCGCTCTGCACCGTGGCCGGCTTGCCCTCTCGCTGCTCGGGGCTCATGTACGCGAGCGTGCCAATGAGGCCTGCAGTCGCAGTCGCCGAGAGATCTCCGAGATGCGCGACTCCGAAGTCCGCGAGGCGCGCGACGCCCGCGTCGTCGAAGAGCACGTTCGCAGGCTTCACGTCGCGGTGCAGGACTCCAAGCCGGTGCGCTTCTCCCAGCGCGGAGAGAACTGCCTGCGCGATCTCGACGGCGCGCGCGGGAGCGATCGGCGACTGCATCATCTGCTCGAGCGTCCCGCCGCTCATCCACGCGAGCACCATCGCGGGCCCGTCTGGCACGTAGTCACGCAGCGGCACGACGTTGGGGTGATCGAGCGTGCCGAGCACCTTCACCTCGCGCTCGAAGCGAGCAAGCGCGTCTCGGCCGCCGCCGCGCGTCTCGAAGCTCGACATGATCTTCACAGCGACGCGTTCGTTGCGGATCGAGTCTACGCACTCGATCACGCGAGCGCTCGCGGTGGAGGCCACCTCGCGCACGACGTCGTACCGGCCATAGATACGGCGCTTCACCTCCGCAACACCCTCGCGCAGATCCTCTGGCGGCGCGCCGCCCAGTCGCTCGAGCGCCGCCTTCGCCTCCGCGGACGCCGCGTCGAGACCCAGCGCGGCGAACCCTTTGACGAGCAACAAAAGCGCGCTCTTGTGCTCTCTCTCGCTAGCGCCCACCTTCTGGAGCTCGCGAACGGCTGCTTCGTTCTTCCCGTAGCGCATCAAGAGTCGGCCGAGCGAGAGGTGTAGCGCCGCCTTCGATGGGTCGCGTCGGAGCGCGGCCTCGAGCACCTTGCTCGCTTGCACCGGGTCGTGCGCCTCTTCGTAGAGCTCCGCCGCGCGCACGGCTTCTCCCGCGCGCTCCCACGCGGAGGCGGCGCTCGCGAGCTCTCCGCGTCCTTGATACACGCGCGCAGCCCACGTGAAATCGCCACGCGCTATCAGGCGGGCCGCGAGCGTGTTCGACGCAGCGCGATCACCCACCGCACGATCCAACGCCTGCGCGGCCATTGCGTCGTCGCCGCCCGTCACCGCGAGCAACAGAGCGCGCGCGTGGTCCCCAGCGAGCGCGGCCTGGCGCGCGGCTCCCGAGAAGTCGCACGCTCGCTCCAAGAGATCACAAGCGGTGCGCGCGTCGCCTCGCGAGCTCGCGAGGTGTGCGGCGTCGGCGAGGCGCTCTGCACGGACGAGCTGCGCGACGTCTTCATCCATTCGTCACGGGCTCCAGTCGTCGTCGTCCTCGTCGGCCGGAGTCGCGTTGACGAGCGAGGCGACATGCTCCTCACGCGCCGCGTCCACGTCAGCGAGCACGGCGAGCGTCGGCACACCACGCTCACCACGACCAAGCGCCGCCGCGTCCGAGCGCTGCGCGAGATCCGATAGCACGCCGCGCTCTCGGTTCTTCTTGCCCGGCGCGCTGGAATCCAGCCAAAAATAGCTGCGATCGCGCACATCGACGTGGACGAAGCCACTCACCGGGTACACGCCTACGCCCATGAAACCCATGTCTCGTGCGAACGTCGCGACGGACTCGTCGCTCGTGCCCGGCACGACGAGATCGACTGCGCGTCCCTTGCCGTGATTCGAACCGCCGTTCGCGCGCGGCGTGCGATACGCCGAGATCACCCGGATCTCTTGCGCGCCGAACTTTCGTTGGATGCGGTAGATGGCGTCGAGCAGGCGCGGCTCGACTGGGTGCTCGTTGCCCGCGCGCGGATCGCGGAGCAAGTGCGCTGCGCGATCGAGATCGTGGGCGACGAAGCCGCCGTTGTCCGACAACGCGGAGAGCTCCAGGCGCTCGTTCGTGTTGATCGCGGCGAGGACGAGCATCGGTCGTGCGTTAGCGTCGATCGGCGCGGCGCGACCCTCGACGGGCACGTGCCACCCCTGCGCAAGCGAAGCATAGACAGGCTTCTGCGGAGCATGCGCGACAGGCGTGGCTGGCTTGGGCTTCTGCGCGGACGGTGCCTCCGCACTCGATGGGGCGGCGAGCGTCGAGACGACCGCGATCAGCAAGGAGAAGCGCCATGAACAACGATGGCCGTTTCGCCGCATGGAAACGCTCAGTGTCGCGTGAAGGCGATCACGCGCGAGGTGTCGAAGCGCAGCGTGCCCTCGTCGATCCCACGCGCGCGTAGGGGGACCTCTCGCATGCGATGAACGGTGACCGTTCCAGAGTCGCCGACGAGCCAGAAGCTTCCGACGCCTTCGTCCTTGAAAGAGCATCGGGTGGCAGCGGGCGCCTTACCGATCGCGAGGTCCACATAGATCGCGTCGACCCCAGGTGTCCACGCGAGCTCCACGTGCGTCGTGGAGGCAGAGAACACCGCGCTTCCAGAGGCGACCTCGACACCGTTGACGCGCAAACCATCGATCGCGGGCGGAGCGTCTGCGGTCACGCTGAAGCCAGTGAGGTCCGTGGAGCCTGCGGCATGCAGCGTGACGCGACCGCCGAACGCAGGAGCGTCACGCGTCGTGTAGACGACACCGCTCACGAGATCCACGACGTCAGGCACGCGACGAGCAACGAGCGAAGCGTGCGAGCCGACGCCGTCCAACGTGAGCGCGCCCACGTCCAAGAGCTCTAGTGGGCGTGCGGGCGCCGAGCCTTCACCGAACGCGATCGCCTTGCAAGCGCCAGGAGCGGGCAGATTCAGCGCCTCTCCGACCATCCCGCGCGCGGTGTCGTCGATCGCGCCGCGCGTTCGCAAGAACCTCGCGACAGACTCAGTGTGCGACGCTTCGCCAGGCCCTGTGGACTGCTCGACCACGACCGCAGCTGCGACCGAGGTCGTGTCGGCGTCCGCGCTGTCTTGTGCCACAACGTTCGCCGAACATGCGGCGAGCAACGGGAGGGCGGCGAGGGCGAGCAGGGATCGCATCGGACTCCAATATCGTAGACAACCCTGAGCGCGCTCGCAACCAGAAGCCGGTTATATATGGCGCATGAGCTCTCCTCCTTTGTGCGTCGCAGCTTTCGCGCCGGAGTTGAGCGCGATCACGACGCCCAAGCGTGTCGTTGGAATAGGGCTGATCGCTGCCTCCGCAGGGGCGGCGCTCGCGATCGCGGAGCTCAGGCCTCGCGCTGTAGTGTTGCTCGGGACTTGCGGCGCGTATCCAAAGTCGTCGCTCTCGGTCGGTGACGTCATCGTCGCCACGGGCTTGCGACTCGCGTCCGCCGCCGAGGCGCGTGGGCATGGCGCGCTCCTCCATGCGATGACCGCTGAAGTGGAGCTCGACGTCTCGATCAGCTCGGCGCTCGAAGCGGTCGGAGCTCGCCGCGCGACCGTCGCGACGACACTCGCGATCACCACCGATGACGACCTCGCCGCTGCGCTGCAAGCCCGCTACTCGTGCGACGCAGAGCACCTCGAAGCTTACGCGGTGGCTTGTGCCTGTGTGAACGCGAAGGTGCCGTTCGCCTGCGTGCTCGGCGTGACGAACGTGGTCGGATCGAACGGACGCGCGCAGTGGCGAGAGAACAGAGTGATGGTGGAAGCTGCCACCGGAGCACTCGTCGAGCGGTGGCTCAGAAATCCCAGCTGATCGCGCTGCCCGGAGTGAGCACGAGCCCGCTCGTCTTTGCAGAGACTCCGCCGAACGCGCCGCTCAAGAACACGTAGCTCGCGTCGAGCTCGAGCGCGACGTGGATGTGTCTCAGGCCGATCGCGAGACCGATCAGACCGCCGACGTACGCATGGTCCGCCGAGAGCGTGAGCGCGGTCTGTTGCGGCACCTTCAGCGGCTCGGTGGATCTCTGCGCGACCGACACGTGATCGTAGCCGCCCCGCACGCCAGCCCAGACTTGATAGAGGCTCGCTGTGCTTCGCCAACCGACGATGACGGGCACGTCGAAGCCGAACGCTTGCAGCGCGTCCATGTCGAGATCGTGGAGCGGGTTCGTCGCTCGCCCCAAGAACACAGCGTCGAAGCCCGCACCGATGGAGAGCGCGAGTCTGCGATTGGAGAACGCCTTGCGCATGTCGAGTCGACCGCCGCGGCCTAGATATGTGACTCCGCCTTCGAATCCGCCGCCGACTCCAACGCGCGCTCCGACGAACGGCGCGATCCCAGGCGCGACCGCCGTCGCGACCATCGCTCCTTTGGTGTACTCTGGCGTCGGCGTCGTGGTCGTTCCATCAGGATTGACGATCGCGGGCGAAGCTTGGGCGTTGCGCATGTCCGCGTTCATGCCGCTCGCGATCGCTTGACCGCTCAGCCCTGCCACAGCGCGCAGATCACCTTGCGGCAAGACGTGTGCAGGATGCAACAATGGCGTCCCACCCGCGCAGCCCATCAACGCGAGCGCGCCAAAGAGTGCGAAAGCGCAGAGTGCGACCCGCTCCACGCGAGCGCGCTTACTTGCGGAACCGAGATGGGAAGTCGTTCTTGTCCGCGCGCCCTTTGAGCTCGGCGTCGTCCGGGTGGAGCTTCAACGCGCGCTCGAGCAAACCGGGCTCTTCCTCGCGGTGGTTCGGATCGGGCAAGCAGCACTCGACCGGGCACACCGCTTGGCAAGCCTCGTGGTCGTAGAAGCCAACGCACTCGGTGCAAAGCTCGGGATCGATGACGTAGATCTCGTCACCCTCGCTGATGGCCTCGTTGGGGCACTCCGGCTCGCAGGCGCCGCAGTTGATGCAGTCACTGGTGATGTAGGTCGTCATGTGGGAGCCGCCTCGGGCGCGCGCAACGTAGGAAGAGGGCCGCCGAAAGTCAAATAGGGGAGACTCATCGAAGGCGGCGGTGCTACGAAGGCGCTCCCGATGTCGACACGCGCTCGCTGGCTGTCCCTGTTGTGCGGGCTCGTTGCGCTCGCGGGGTGCCAGCCGTCCATCGGTGACAAATGCGTGCTGTCGACCGACTGCTCGACGCGTGGCGACCGCCTCTGCGACACCACGCAACCAGGTGGATACTGCACTCAGTTCAACTGTCGCGGCGATGACTGCCCGACCGAGGCTGTGTGCGTGCTCTTCGCCGGCGCGGTGCCGGGCTGCCAACGCGATGATCGCCACGCGCCACCGCGCACGGGCCGATCGATGTGCTTGTACGCTTGCCAGACGGACGCCGACTGCCGGACGGGCGAGGGATACGTCTGCGCCGACCCGCGGAGCGCGCCTTACTTCGCGCTTGGGATCGCCGACAACACAGGCAAGGTCTGCCTCGTGAGGCCGACGCAAGACGGTGGCACGCTCTACTCGTCGGCCGACGCCGAAGCGCCAGTGTGCAAGGCAGGTGGTGCCACGGTCCCTGACATCGACGCGAGCGCGCCGATCGACGCGGGCCCGCCCGACGCGGCGGACGCTGCCACGGTCGACGCTGGCGCCAACGACGCGTCGCTCGACGCCGCAGACTCCGCAGACTGAGCTCACGATGCGCGCGGTCCGCACGCTCGTCGCGCGAGTGCTCGAGGCTGTGCTCGTCGTCGTCGTGATGGCGTCGATCGTGTTCTTCGCGATGCGCCTGCTGCCAGGGGATCCCGCGCGGCTCGTGCTCGGCGACGAAGCGGACGAGGCTTCACTTGCACCACTTCGCCACAAGCTCGGCTTGGACGCGCCGCTGTACATGCAATATGCACGTTTCTTGAAAGGTCTCTTCACGCTCGATTTGGGCGAGTCGCTGCGCCACCCAGGCGAGTCGGCCGCGTCGCGCGTGGCGGAGTCGATCGGCCCAACCGCGCAGCTCGCCGCTCTTGCCGTCGCGATCGGTGCAGCGCTCGGAGTGGTCGCTGCGGTGCTCGGCGCGGGACCTTGGCTCGGCGAGCGCAAGCGCTGGATCGATCGCGCGGCGACGGCGGTCGCGGCGACTCCACTCTTGTCGTTCGCGCCGCTCGTCACGTTCGCTCTCGCGGCGCGCCTTCGTGTCGTGCCCCTGCCAGGAGATCCCGATTCGGGCTTCGGCGGTCTTTTGTTCGCGAGCTCGCTCTTGGCGATACCGCTGGGCGCGCAGGTCGCGCGAGTGTCCCGAGCCGCGCTCGACGAGGTGGCGCGGTCGCAGTTCTTGACTGTGGCACGCGCCAAGGGAGCGACCGCCGCGCGCACGTGGATCGTGCATGCGTTACCAGCGTCCGCAGGTCCGATCGTCACGGTCGTCGCGTCTCAGCTCGGCGCGCTCCTCGGTGGCGCGGTCGTGCTCGAGCGTTTGTTCGAGCGTCCTGGATTGGGCTCGTTGATCTTGGAGTCCTACTCCACGCGCGACCTGCCCGTGCTCGAGGCGGCGATCGTCGCTGCGGGGGCCTTCTTCGTCGCCGCGCAGATCGCAGCCGCGCTCGCGCACGCCGCGATCGATCCGCGAGTACGCCGATGAGGAGGCGCATCCTCAGGCTTGTGCCGGTAACCGCGCTGCTCGCGATCTCGGCTGCGTTCGCGCTCGCCTCGAACAACCCGGATCACCTCGACCTGACAGCGTCGTTCGCGGCGCCGTCTGCGGGGAGCTTGCTCGGTCACGGCGAAGCGGGAGTGGATCTCGCTGCGGTCGTTCCGCACGCTGTCTTGCGAGGCACCGCGCTGGCCATCGTGGTCGCCGTCATCGGCTTCGCGGTAGGGGCACCTCTCGGTGCGTTTGCTGCGATCTCACGCGGCAGACTCGAGCGCTTCGTCGATCGCGCGTGCGATCTCGTCCAGTCTTTCCCGAGCTTCTTGCTGGCGCTCGCTGTGCTCAGCGCAGTGCGTTCTCCCAACCGCATACACCTCGCGTGTGTCTTCTTGCTGACAGCGTGGGCGCCGTTCGCGCGCCTCTCGTTGACGCAGGCCCGCGTGCTTCGAGGCGCTGCGTTCGTCGAGGCCGCCCAGGCGCTCGGTGCGACGCAGGCTCGCGTGCTGCTGTCGCACGTGCTGCCCAACGTCATGGGACCGCTCGCCGTGCAGCTCGGCGCGACCGCCTCTGCGATCATCGTGAGCGAAGCGGCGTTGTCGTTCGTGGGTCTCGGGCCGCGCGACGGAGTGTCGCTCGGCAGCGTGCTCGACCAAGGTGTCTACTCGATGCTGCTCGCGCCGCATGTCCTCGTCGTGGGCTCCGTCGCGGTCTTCATCACGAGCCTCTCGCTGTTGATCGCGGGACGAGCCGCGGAGGGTGAGCGTCGCTGACCGAGACGTTGTGCTATCGCTTCAGAAGCGATGCTCGCGCCCCCGCCGCTCCCGAGAAAATACGACGCGTGCGTACGTGATCTGTCATCGGCGAAGGCGGACGTGCGCGCGTCTGCGGCGCAAGACATCGTGCGGTATGGCCGTGAGGAAGAGCACCGCAAAGAGGCCCTCCGGTTGCTCAAAAAGGCACTCGATGACGAGTCTCCTCGCGTGCGCGCAGCCGTCG